>JAQVLW010000058.1 GCA_028703945.1 Aliarcobacter sp.
AAGATTTAACTCAAACTCTTCTTTGCTATTTGGTAAATCTTTTGATTCTATTGTTATTCCATTATATGGGTCAAGAATTGTATTAAAACATCCGATTTTTTCTAAACTAGTATTACTCATTTTTCCCTCTACACGTATTTAATTGGCAAATAATAATCCAACTCAAACTCTTCATCATCACTTAAAAAATGATTTTTATGATAAATTGTATAAGACGGATTCGTTGTTGTTTCATATCCACTATCAATTAGCCAATAGTGATAAACCCATTGAATAAGTTTGATTACGTCTCCATATTTTCCACTTAATGAAAATTTGGCATAAATTCCCTTTGGAATAATTAAACAAGGAAGTGTAACATCTTTTAATTCATCATTTTCTAATGACACGATTGCGATATATTGACATTCTTCAAGTGGAGTAATAATTGGATTATCATGGTGTAAAGCCATTTGTTTATATTCTTTAATATCATTTGTATAAATCCAAGTTTGAAGTTTTTGCCATGTTTTTTTAATACTTCTATCATATCCTTGATGTCTTATGTAATAACCTTTCATTTCTGGCATTTTTACGATGATTGGTGTTATATCAAAAAGATTAGTATTCTCATTTTGATTTGTAATTTTTTCTACTATTTTATTTGAATACTCTTTGTATCCACCATTTTTCCAATCTTTGGGAGTCATATTAAATCTTTGTTTAAATGCCCTTAAAAATGAAGTTTGAGAACTATATCCAGTCATTTTTGATATATCTGTGATTGTTGAATATTTATTTGTTATCAAAAGATTTGATGCTTTTTGAAGTCTGATTGATTTTATACTTTCATAAATATTTTTTCCAAACTCATCTTTGAAAATTCTATGTAGATGAAATTTACTTACATTTAATTCCAAACATAATTCATCAATATTGATATTTGTATCAATATATTTATAAACATAATTCATCACATCATTTGCAATTTTGGCTCTTTTTTCATAAGTACTTTTTTTCATATTCAATTATAGCATTTTTAGTAAATAAAATTAGCAAAAATAGATAGTTTTAAAAGCATTTTTAGTAAAGCATAAAAATCATTTTTGCTGTATTCTTTCAAAAATTAAATAAAGGCAAAATTATGAAACGGTCATTTATTCGAGAGATTCTTGAATCAATAGATGAAAATACAATCTCATTTGCGGGTGGACTTCCAAGTGAAAATTTATTTCCAAAAGAAGATTTAAAAACAGCAGCAGTGAAAATATTTGACAATCCAAAGGCATTTCAATACGGACTTAGTAATGGAATCCCTGAATTAAGAGAAAAGATTGCTTCAAGATATACAAAAGAGGGATTTCCTACAGCTAAAGAAAATATTTTAATTACAACTGGAAGCCAACAAGCTATGTATATTCTTGCAAAGTTTTATGAATCAAAAGATATTACAATAGAAGAACCCTCTTATTTGGGAGCTATGAATATTTTTAGATTAAACCATTTGAAAATGCATGGAATAAAACTAGAAAAGGATGGAATTAATATAAAAGATTTTAAAGAGAGTTTTAAAAATACAAAATTGACTTATTTAATTCCAGATTTCCAAAATCCATCTGCAACTACATATTGTGATGAAAAACGAAAAGAAATAGCAAAAATTGTAAGTGAAGAAAATGGGATTTTAATAGAAGATTCTCCATATAGTGAACTATTTTTTGATAAAAAAAATATAAGTATTAGTTCAAAAATTCCTAAAAACTCATTTCATTTGGGAAGTTTTTCTAAAACATTAGTTCCAAGTCTTAGAATTGGTTGGATTAGAGCAGATGAAGATTTGATTAAATCTTTGATGATTATAAAAGAAAGCATTGATTTACACTCATGTGGAATTTCACAATATATTTTAAATGAATATTTAGAAGATGAAGAGAAATACGAAAAACATCTTCAAGAAATTAGAGATGATTATGCAAAAAAAGCTAACTTCTTTTGTGAACAGTTGGACAAATATTTACCAGAATTTAAATACGAAAAGCCAAAAGGTGGAATGTTTTTATATGGTAGTTTTGAAGGAATTGACTCTTTTGCATTAGTTCAAAAATGTATAGAACAAAAAGTTGTTTATGTTCCAGGAAATCAGTTTTATATAGATAAAATTCCAAATGGTGAGATTAGATTTAACTACACTCATTCAAGTTTTGAACAAATTGAAAAAGGAATTAAACTAATCAAAAATTGTTTAGATAATTAAAATTTATATTTTTGTTTTAAAAATTTATAAATAGCAATTATTTTTGATTTCAAACCAGTTCTTGTTGAAAAAATCTTCTCTTTGAGAGACTTTTTCAACGTATATGTTTTCTCTTTTATCATAATATAAATTGAAGAATTTTTTATTTTAGAAATAATTAAAATAATATAATTATAAATAAAATCAAACCATTTAAATTCCAATAATTTAGATTTTGCAATATTAAAAAACCAAAAAATAAAAGCAGCAACAGGTATTTTAAGTACATAAATAAATACTGCACTAAATATATGACCCGAAATAAATAAAATCCCAGCATAAATACCTATTAACTCTACAATCACAAAAATAGAAACAAAAAATATTAAAACAAAATAAGGATTTAAAGCTAGAATTTTTGGAACAAGTTTTTGAAATAGTTGTAAATTTGAGATTAGAGTAATTATCGGTTTAGCAAATTTTTCCCATATTAACTCTTCAAATATAATATAAATAAATACTAAAACAATTAAAAATATATTTAGTATTTTTTTATACATATTATTTTATAAAACTTTTGTTTTTTTATAATACCAAGCACCTAATAAAACAAGAAATACCAATAAACCTATTATTAAATATCTTAAATACTCTTTTATCAAGGCTTCATTTCCACCTAAAAAATAACCTAACATTGCAAGAATAACAACCCAAAGAGTCGCTCCTAAAGTTGTATATAAACAAAAAATAAATAAATTCATTCTAGCAAGTCCAGCAGGTAATGAAATATAATGCCTAAGACCAGGAATTAATCTTCCTGAAAAAGTAGAAATATGCCCATGATTTTGAAAGAATATATCAGTTTTTTTGATAGTTTCTTCACTTACTAAAAAATATTTTCCATATTTAAGTAAAAATCTTCTACCAAATTTAAGTGCAAAATAGTAGTTAAATAAAGCTCCACTCAAAGAACCTAAGACTCCTAAAAGAATTACTATATAAATATTCATTTCGCCTTTAAAAGCTAAATATCCAGCAGGAATAATTACAACTTCAGATGGAATTGGAAAAATAGTACTTTCTAAAAACATTAATATAAAAATGCCAAAATAACCTAGATTCCCAATAGTTTCAACTATAAAATTAACAATATCAGCGAACATATTATTATCCCTTTTAAATTAATTTTTTCCATTTAGAAATTGAGTTGTTAATTAGTTCAAAGATTTTTTCATTAGTGGGTTCAACCTCATCAAAATAATCAGAAACTATTTTTAATATATAAAAATCTTTTATATTTTCTTTGCATATTTGAGAAAAAAATCGTGCTTGTTTATCAACAAGTAAAGTTTCTAAATTTTCATCGGTTTCAAGGGGTTGTTCAATAGTAGTAATATTAGCAAAATTTAATCCACCAATAAATCTATTTGTACAAAAAAGAGTTCCAAGGGCAATTGAGCCATCACTACAAGATGCAATACTTAAATCAAATGCTTTTGAAATTGAATAGTTTTTAAAAATATAATCCAACGACTTAACTATTAAATCTTTACTTACTCCAGAAATAATAAGTAAGATGTCATCATTGGAATATATTTTGTTTTCGATAGAGTTTTCTAATTCTTTCAAATTAAAAAAATCAATAATTGGATTTGCTTCAATTATTGAAGTTGTATGAATTAAGATCTTTGACATAAATCAAACTAAGGCATAAGCCTAAGTTTTACTTTCTTTTAAGTTCTTTAATTCTTGCAGCTTTACCTTTTAATTCTCTTAAGAAATGAAGTTTAGCTCGTCTAACTCTTCCTCTTCTTAATACATCAATTGATTTTAATGAATCAGAATATAATGGGAAAATTCTTTCAACACCAATTGAGTTTGCACCAATTTTTCTAACTGTAAAAGTTGAATCTACACCGTTACCACTTCTAGCAATAACAATTCCTTCAAAAAGCTGAATTCTAACTTTTTCACCTTCTTTAATTTCAACACCAAGTTTTACAGTATCTCCTGCTCTAAATTGAGGGATAACTTTTGTCGCAATTTGAGCTGCTTCAAAACTAGCAATATATCTATTTTTCATCTTTTTTCCTTATTAGGTCTATAATATTTTGTCTTACATTTGGACATCTGGATTTTTAAGTCGGAAATTTTACTATGGTTTCCCTTTAAGAATTCTTTAACAACACTTAATTTTTGGAAAATTTCAGGTTTTGTAAAAGAAGGTGCTTCTAAAAGATTATTTTCATAGCTTTCAACATCCAAAGAATCAGCATTCCCAAGCACATCCTTAACATTTCTAGCAATTGCATCAGCCATTACTAAAGACGGTAATTCTCCACCTGTTAAAACGAATTCTCCTATACTAAATACTTCATTTGCATATTTTTCTATAACTCTTTCATCAATTCCCTCATATCTACCACTTACAAATACTATATTTTTTTTCTTTGCTAGTCGCTTTGCATCATTTTGTCTAAATGGTTTTGCAGCAGCTAATGGAAAAATTATATAAGCATCTGAATCTTTACTTTTTATTTCATTTAAACAATCAAATAATGGTTGACAAAGCAAAAGCATTCCTGCTCCACCACCAACCATTTGGTCATCTACTTTTTTATGTTTATTAGTTGTAAAATCTCTTGGATTATAAAACTCATAAGATATAAAGTTTGATTCAATTGCTCTTTTTAAAATAGAATCATGAAAATATGGTTCAATCAAATTTGGGAAAAGTGTTACAAATGTAAATTTCAAAATAAAATCTACCCTTTTTTTGTTGGAATCATACCATATTTAATTTTATTTGTAATTAAGCATATATTATTTACACTTCGAACCTATTTATAATAAAGGTTTTAGTTGAAATTACTTAATGGTTTTGGAAAAAAATATTTTACACTTTGTTCAATTCAAGCTTATGCTGTTGCTCCAAAACTACATAGTGTAATTACATCTTACAAAAGTCACTTAAGTGCAAAATTATCATTATCATCTGAAAATGACGATGAAGAGGAAGAATCCCCTCCACTACTTCAAGAGAGTTTATTATCTTGTTTTATACAAAACAAAAAACCTTGCCATTGCGACTGTGTTTTTAAAAGAAGAACTGCATTAGCTGTTGCTCTTTTTAAATTTATTCCTAGATGTCCTTATTATGACACATTCTTCGCATTTAGAAGAACTGGCGTTCATCCACCTATTTTTTAATTAATCTCAAAAACAAAAATCAAAACAAAATATATCAATAGGATTAAGAATGCAAAAAAATTACGTAATAGGATTTCCCCGAATTGGAGAAAAAAGAGAACTTAAAAAAGTTTTAGAAAAATACTGGGCAAAACAAACAGATTTTAATGAAGTGAAATATGTGGCTGAGCAACTTAAAAAAAGACATTGGAATTATCAAAAAGAAGCAAAAATAGAATTTATTCCTTCAAATGATTTTTCATATTATGACAACATGTTAGATACTTCTATTTTATTAGGAGCTATTCCAAAAAGATTTGAAAGCTTAAAAGACGAAGAGTTATATTTTACAATGGCAAGAGGAAATGAAACTTGTGTTGCAATGGAAATGACAAAATGGTTTAATACAAACTACCATTATATCGTTCCTGAAATCTCAAAAAATACAATTTTTAAACTAACTAGCAAAAAAGTTATCGAAGAGTACAAAGAAGCAAGAGAGTTAGGAATTAAAACAAAAATAAACCTAATTGGGGCAATTACATATTTAGGTCTATCAAAAAGTGTTGATAATAGTGATATTTTTTTACATATAAATAATGTAGTTGAAGTTTATAAAGAACTACTTTTAGAAATATCAAAACTAGATGATGAAGTTGTAGTTCAATTTGATGAACCTTTATTTGTAAAAGATTTAGATTCAAAAGTTTTATCATTAATCAAACCAGTTTATGATGCTTTAGCTTCAGTTACACCAAATATAAAAATAGTCGTAACAACATATTTTGAACACTCAAATGAAGCAACAAAAGTTTTAGTTAACACTCCTATTTGGGCGATTGGATTAGATTTTATTCATGGAAATAAAAATCTTGAAATTTTAGAATTTATTAAAAATTCAAATAAAGTTTTAATTGCTGGGGTAATTGATGGAAGAAATATTTGGAAAAGTAATTTTCAAAGTAAAATTCAACTTTTAAATAAAGTTTCAAAAATCATTAATAAAGAAAATATTATTGTTTCAACATCTTGTTCTTTATTACATGTTCCTTTTACTTTAAAATATGAAGATAACTTAGATAAGGAAATTAAATCATGGCTTGCTTTTGCGAATGAAAAACTTCAAGAACTTTCACTTGTTAGCAAACAGTTTTTTGATTTTAAATTAAATTTAGATGAAATTTCAGTTATTAGAAAAAATGCTGAGGAAAATAATCAAAGAAAAATCTCTTCAAAAATTCATAATATTAAAATTCAAGATGAGATTAAAAATCTAAAAACTTTTGAAAGAGCTGATAAATTTCAAGATAGAATAAAAGTTCAAAAAGAATTTTTTAATTATGATTTCTTAACAACTACAACTATTGGATCTTTCCCTCAAACTCCTGAAATTAGAGAAAATAGAAAAAATTTCAAAGCAAATTTAATCTCTAAAGATATTTATGAACAAGAAATAAAAAAATATATAGATGATTGTGTTGCTTTTCAAGATGAAATTGGACTTGATGTATTAGTTCATGGAGAGCCTGAAAGAAATGACATGGTTGAGTATTTTGGTGAAATGTTAGATGGATTTGCTTTTACACAGAATGCTTGGGTTCAATCTTATGGAAGTAGATGCGTAAAACCTCCTTTAATTTATGGAGATGTAAACAGAGAAAATCCAATGACAGTTGAATGGATTAGATATGCACAAAGTAAAACTAAAAAAGTAATGAAAGGGATGTTAACAGGTCCTGTTACTATTTTAAATTGGTCTTTTGTTAGAGATGATATTTCAAGAAGTGAAGTAACTAAACAAATTGCATTTGCTATTTCAAAAGAAGTAAATGATTTACAAAATGCTGGAATAAAAATGATTCAAGTTGATGAAGCTGCATTTAAAGAAGGTTATCCTTTAAGAATCGAAAATATGAAAATCTATGCGCAATGGGCAGTTGAAAATTTTAAATTAAGTGTTAGTAGTGCAGTAATTGATACTCAAATTCATACTCATATGTGTTATAGTGAATTTAATGATATTATTAAAACAATTGAAGCAATGGATGCGGATGTTATTTCAATAGAAACAGCACGTAGTGGAAATAGACTTTTAAGAATTTTTAAAGATGTAGCTTATAAACAAGAAATTGGTCCTGGAATTTACGATATTCATAGCCCAAGAATTCCAAGTGTAGGTGAAATGGTTTTACAAATAAAATCATTACTTGAAGTTTTACCAAAAGAACAATTATGGATAAATCCAGATTGCGGATTAAAAACAAGAAAATGGCCAGAAGTTAAAGAAAGTTTAAAAAACATGGTAAAAGCCGTAAATATCATTAAAAAAGAAGAAATTAAATAGAGCTTTTGCTCTATTTAAAAAAAGTTTTAATTAGCCTAAAACTTTTTTTAGATAGTATCTCAAAAAAAATAAGAAAAGAAATCATGATAACACTTAACAACATTAAAGATGCAAGAAAAAATCTTGAAAATATAGCAATAAATACTCCAATTGCAAAAGCACCTATTTTAAGTAAAGAATTAAATGCACAAATTTATTTAAAAAAAGAAAACTTGCAACTAACAGGAAGTTTTAAATTAAGAGGTGCCTTTAATAAAGTCGCTACTTTATCAAAAGAAAAGAAGGATGCTGGAGTAGTTGCAGCAAGTGCTGGAAACCACGCGCAAGGTTTAGCATATGCAGCACAATATTTTTCTTGTGAAGCTACAATTTTTATGCCAGAAGCAACTCCTCTTACAAAAGTATCAGGGGTTAAATCTTATGGAGCAAAAGTTGTTTTAGTTGGTGAAAATTTTGATGAAGCTTATGAAGCAGCAACAAAATTTGCAAAAAAGAATAATAAAGAGTTCATTCATCCATTTGCAGATGATGAAGTAATTGCAGGACAAGGAACAATATCTTTAGAAATTTTAGAAGAGATAAAAGATTTAGAACAAATTATTGTTCCAATTGGTGGAGGTGGTTTAATCTCAGGAATTGCAATTGCAGCAAAAGCTATAAATCCTAATATTAAAATTATAGGTGTAGTTGCTAGTGGAGCAAAAGGAATGAAAGACTCTTTTGAATCGAGAATACCAATTGACTCTTTAACAGTTAGAACAATTGCAGATGGTATCGCAGTAAGAGACGTAACACCAAAACTTCTTGATATTATTTTAGAATATGTTGATGAAATTGTTGAAGTTACAGATAATGAAACAGCAAATGCCATTTTATTTTTATTAGAAAAACATAAACTTGTAGTTGAGGGAGCTGGAGCCGTTGCAACTGCTGCACTCATGCATAAAAAAATTGATGTTAAAAATTCAAAAGTTTGCGCAATAGTTAGTGGTGGGAATATTGATGTAACTATGCTATCTTTAATTATTGAAAAAGGTTTAGTAAAATCAAATAGAAAAATGAATCTAATTGTAACACTTATGGATAAACCAGGTACATTAATGCATTTAACTGAAGTATTTACAAAAAGTAGCGCAAACATTGTTCAAATAGATTATGATAGAAAGTCCGTAAAATTAGAGTTTGGTGAAGCACATGTAACAATTGCTTTAGAAACAAAAGGTGAAGAACATCAAGAACTAATAAGGGAAAATTTGAAACAAAGCGGGTTTAGATTCAAACAAATTTAACTTAATTTATTATCTTTAGAAAGATTTTAGAAAATAAATATTATAATGCAAACATAATTTAGTATGTAGAACAAAAAAAGGAAGAACATGGAAGGAAGACTGTTTACATTCTTGGGTACAATCGGTGGACACGGACAAGAATGGATAATCTTATCGCACTATATTTTAGTGCTTGGTATTATTTTCTTAATTGCAAGAGCTGCAACTAGAAAATTACAATTAGTTCCAACTGGTGCTCAAAATGTTATGGAAACATTTATTGATGGTATCATTAAAATGGGAACAGATACAATGGGTGAAAAAAATGCAAGAACTTATATGCCTTTAATTGCATCTTTAGCTATTGTAATTTTTGTTAGTAATATGATGGGAGTAATTCCAGGTTTTGAAGCTCCAACAAGTAACATTAACTTTACTTTATCTTTAGCTTTAATAGTTTTTGTTTATTACAATTACTTAGGTATTAAAACAAATGGTTTTATTAACTATTTTAAACATTTTATGGGACCAATGCCTGTATTAGCACCATTAATGTTTCCAATTGAAATTATTTCTCATATATCAAGAATTATTTCATTATCATTCAGACTTTTTGGATCAATCAGAGGGGATGATATGTTCCTTATGGTACTTTTAATGTTAGTACCTTGGTTATTACCATTACCTGGGTTTTTCTTATTAACTGCGTTTGGTTTTTTACAAGCGTTTATTTTCAGTATATTAACTTATGTTTATATTGCTGGTTCTGTTATGATGGAACACGAAGAACACTAATCATTAGTGTTTATAAACTAAAAAAGGGAGGAAGTTTTTACTTTCTCCCTTTTTTTATATAAGGATTTTATTTTGATAAACTATTTAATAACTGATCCAAAATATTATACAAATGATAAAATAAAATTTGAAGAAATTTTAATAAATATTTTAGATAAACAAAAAGTTGATATTGCTTGTTTTAGAGATAAAGAATCTTCTAATTTTGAAGAATTAGCAAAAGTATTTATTGAAATTTGTAAAAAGAAAAACGTAAAAAATATATTAATAAATGGTAATTTTTTATTAGCAAAAAAATTACATGCAACAGGCGTTCATCTAACATCTTTGCAGTTTGATAAAATTCAAACCGTAAAAGAACTTGGACTATATGTAATTATTTCTTGCCATACATTTGAAGATATAGGAAAAGCTTTAGAAAATAAAGCTGATGCAGTTACTTTTTCTCCAATTTTTGAAACACCAAATAAAGGTGAACCAAAAGGAATAGCAATTTTAAAAGAAGCTGTAAATACTTTTAAAAATATTGATATTATTGCACTTGGTGGAATTATAAATAATAAACAAGTTGAAGAAATATCTAAGACAAAAGCCTTTGGTTTTGCCTCTATTAGATATTTTATCTAAACTTCAGAAATTAGAATCTCATCTTTTTGTAAATAAAGTAAATAAGAAAAAACATTTTGTGTTTGAAAAATATCTTTTATAGCTTTTTTATAAAAGGCTACTTGAGCTATATGTTCAACATATCTATCTTTTGTAGTTTTATAATCAATAATATAATAGTTTCCATTTTTAAAAAGAAGTAAATCAATAATTTTTATCTCTTCTTTGTAAACTAAAGATTGTTCAGTTATAAAGTCACTATCTTTAATAAGTGAAAGAAATTCTTCATTTTTTACCAATAAAAATAATCTGTTTTTTATATCAAAAAAGTCTATTTCATCTAAAAAGTTTGAGTATCTAGTTTTTGCTAAATTCAAAGAATATAGCAAGTTATCGCTATTAAATTCATTCATCATTTCAAGACAATAGTGAGTTGCAATTCCAAAATATTTTGCTTTTAAATAATCTTCTTCAAACTCTTTTTCTTTTGAAATCTGTTTTTCTTGAGTTCCTAAATCCATTGGAGTATAAAGGACTTTTTCTATTTTTTCATAGTTTTTAGCTAGATTTTGACTCTCTACAATATTTCCGATTTGTATTGGTTGCATATTTAAAATATCAAAAACAGAAGATTTTGTTTTTTTGAAAATAATCATATTATTTTTAGCCCGTGTTAATGCCACATATAAAATATTTATCTCATCTTCAATACTCAAAGCTTTCTCTTTAACAAGTGCTTTTTCATAATCTTTGTTATAGTTTTCATAACCTTTGATTTTATAAAAAATATTTTTTAATTGAACACTATCATATTCAAATAGAAGTGAAGATTTATCTACATTTTTTCTTTTAATTCTATCAAGTAAAATTACAGTATTAAACTCTAAACCTTTTGATTTAAAAATAGTTAAAATTTGAAGTCCAACTGATTCAGAGTTTTCCATATTAGAATCTAGTTTATCAATTTCATATACAAAATCAACAATATTTGAAAAAACAGAACTTACTTCAACAAGTTTAATTATATTTTCATCTATGATTTTTAATCTACTTGCTAACTCTTTTATGATTTCTTGGATAGATTTTTCTTTTAACTCTATATTTAAATCTAACTCATTTGAAATAGCATTTCCAATTAACGCATTTAGATTTTCTTTATAAATCTCTTCTTTAAAAAAGATGTATTTTATGGCATTAATCACAGCTTTTACATTTTGTTGATTTATAAGTTTTGAAGTCATTTCCGTTGAAATTTTCAAAGTGGGAAACTTTTGTTTTAAATAATAATAAAGATTTAAAACATCCGCATTTGTGTAAGTCAAAATTGCAATATCATTTGAATTTACACCATCTTTTAAAAGTTGTTCTATTTTTGAAGCGATATTTTCAAATTTATCTTCTTCATCAAGTTGGCTATCTTCAATAACCTCAATATATCCACCTTTTGAAACTGATTCTTGTTCAAAATATTCATAATTTGGAATATTTAAAAAAAGTGAATTTACATAAGAGATTATATTTTCGCAAGAACGATAATTTGTATTTAAAACTTCAACTTCAAGAAGTTTGTTTGTATTTGCCACATAATCAAAAAGTTCTCTTTTCCCACCTCTAAATCTATAAATTGATTGTTTTGTATCTCCAACATAAAAAAATGTTTTAAATTTTGTTTGATCACCAGCAAGTATCTCTTTAATTAATGGCTCTAAAATTTTATATTGTAAAAGGGAAGTATCTTGAAACTCATCCATCAAAATATGTGAAAAAGAAGAATCCAATCTAAAATATAAAAAGTCTTTGTCAATTTTTGTAGATA
>JAQVLW010000097.1 GCA_028703945.1 Aliarcobacter sp.
CCTAGTTTTTCATAAGTCTTTAAAATCTCAGGATCAACTTCATCTAAAGAGTCCAAGGCTTTTTTTGGTGCAGAATAATATGCAATATCTTGATAGTTTATTTTTGGATAATCCAAATGCGCCCAAGATGGTTCTTCCATCTTTAACCATTTTTTGTAAGCTTTTAATCTAAAATCCAAAAGCCATTCAGGTTCATCTTTTTTTGCTGATATTGCTCTTATTACATCTTCATTTAAACCTTTTGCAAAGGTATCACTTTGAACTAGAGTTTCAAACCCCAATTTATAATCTTTATTAATAATATCTTCTAACTGTTTATTATCACTCATCATTAACTCCAATATTCTTTAATAATAAAATAGGATAAAACTTATCCTATTTAGAATCTTATCATAAATTTTTTAAAAAGTATAACAAACTTAAACTAAATAGAGTTCTTTATTAAAATTTAAATATAATACCCTTTCAGAAAAATAGAATGAGTATATTTAAAATTGTAATTTTTAAATTATAAAAAATAACATCGCTATTTAATTAAGACAATATTTATCCTATTTGCATTAGAATACGGAAATGTTTTTGAAATGCTAGTATTTTTTCAGAATACTTTTGCACAGGATAAGATTAAAAATATAGGAACAATAATGGAAGTTTATTTAGATAATAATGCAACAACAGTAGTAGACCCTAAAGTTTATGAGGAAATGAAACCATTTTTTTGTGATATTTATGGAAACCCAAATTCTTTACATAAATTTGGTTCAGGAACTCATCCAAAAATGGTTGAAGCTTTGAACTTTTTATATGAAGGAATTAATGCAGCAGATGAAGATGATATTATCATCACTGCAAATGCAACAGAAAGTAATAATACAGTTTTAAAAGGTATATGGATAGATAAAATTTTAAATGGTGATAAAAAACATATCATTACAAGTGAAGTTGAACATCCAGCAATTACAGCAACATGTAAATTTTTAGAATCACAAGGTGTTGCAGTAACTTATCTTCCTGTAAATGAAGAGGGAGTTTTAGAAGCTAGTTTAATAAGAGATTTTATAAAAGAAGATACCGCTCTTGTAACTATTATGTGGGCAAATAATGAAACAGGAAAAATTTTCCCAATCAAAGAAATCGGTGCTATTTGTAAAGAGTTTGGAGTTCCATTTCATACAGATGCCACTCAAGCTATTGGAAAAGTAACTGTTGATGTTCAAGATTGTAATGTAGATTATTTATCTTTTTCAGCTCATAAATTTCATGGACCAAAAGGTGTTGGTGGATTATATATAAGAAAAGGTTTTGGATTAACACCTCTTTTACACGGTGGTGAGCAAATGGGTGGAAACAGAGCTGGAACTGTTGATGTTGCATCAATGGTTGGAATGGGTTGGGCTATGAAATTAGCTACTTCAACTATGGCTATTGCTTATGAAAAAAATCATGTGAGCAAATTGAGAGATAAATTAGAAAATGCAATTTTAGAATTACCTGAAACTGTTGTAATTGGTGGAAAAGATAATAGAACTCCAAACACAACTTTAATTTCTTTTAGAGGAGTTGAGGGTGAATCAATGCTTTGGGATTTAAATCAAAATGGAATTGGTGCAAGTACAGGAAGTGCATGTGCTAGTGAAGATTTAGAAGCAAACCCAGTTATGAATGCATTTGGAAGTGATAGTGAACTAGCTCATACAGGAGTTAGATTTTCTTTGAGTAGATTTAATACAGAAGAGCAAATAGATTATGCAATTAATGTTATTAAAAATGCAGTTACAAGATTAAGAGGAATTTCAAGTTCTTACGCTTATACACCGTCGTGTCATAAGTCTAGTTTATAATAAAAAACGAATAATAAATAAAGGAAAATTTTAATGGCAAAAAATAGTTTAATTAGCGGATCTATTTGGGATGAATACTCAAATCAAGTTGTAAATAGAATGAACAACCCAAAACATCAAGGTGAAATCACAGAAGAAAGAGCAGCTGAACTTGGAGCAAAACTAATTGTTGCAGACTTTGGAGCTGAATCATGTGGTGATGCAGTAAGATTATATTGGGCAGTTAATGAAGAAACTGATGTAATCTTAGAATCAAAATTTAAATCTTTTGGTTGTGGTACTGCAATTGCATCTTCTGATGTTATGGCTGAGCTTTGTATTGGAAAAAAAGTTGATGAAGCAGTTAAGATTACAAATATTGATGTTGAATTTGCATTAAGAGATAATGCAAATACACCAGCTGTTCCACCTCAAAAAATGCACTGTTCAGTTATGGCTTATGATGTTATCAAAAAAGCAGCAGCTGAGTACAAAGGTGTTGATATGGAATCTTTTGAAACTGAAGTAATAGTTTGCGAATGTGCAAGAGTTTCATTAGGAACAATCAGAGAAGTTATTAGAATAAATGATTTAACAACTGTTGAGCAAATCACAGATTATACAAAAGCAGGTGCATTTTGTAAATCATGTATTAGACCTGGTGGGCATGAAGAAAAAGATATTTATTTAGTAGATATTTTAGCAGATGTTAGAGCTGAAATGGCAGAAGAAAAAATGAAAACAGCAGCAGATGCAAGTGCAGCTGGAACATTATCATTTGAAAAAATGACATTAGTTCAAAGAATAAAAGCAATTGATGCAATTTTAGATTCAGATATTAGACCAATGCTTGTAATGGATGGTGGAAATATGGAAATTATTGATATTAAAGAAAACTTACCACATTTTGATTTATACATAAGATACTTAGGTTCATGCTCTGGATGTTCATCTGGAAGTTCAGGAACTTTATATGCAATCGAATCAGTTTTACAACAAAAAATTGATGAGAATATAAGAGTTTTACCAATTTAATTTTTTAAAGATTAAAAAAATATTTAAAAGGTTCATACAGTTTGTATGAGCCTTTTTTT
>JAQVLW010000059.1 GCA_028703945.1 Aliarcobacter sp.
AAAAACTAAAAGAGTTCGAGCCAATGTGGAAACTTTCGCAGTTTGATTCAAACTACTTACAAGCTGCTTTAGATGATAAACTTTTTAAAAATCTTTCAAAAGAGCTAAATGTAAAAAATAAAGTCGAGTTAGAAAATATCTTAAAAGAGTCAGATTTAATCGAAGAGATTTTTGAAAGTAGTGCAAATTATTTGCTTGTGAAACTCTCAATCTTGAATGCAAAAGAGTTTCAAGAGTTATTAAAACCATATAAAATTATGCTTAGAGATTGTTCAAATTTTGATTATTTGAATGAAAGATTTGTACGAATTGCAGTTAAGAGTTCAAGTGCAAATGAAATTTTTAAAAAGGCTTTAAAAGAGATATGTTAATAGAAAATAGATTTTTAAAATATATATCTTTTTTAATCTCTTTTATTTTTATAACTTATGTAATTTATATAATCATCTCTTCATTTTCTATAGTTAAAAATCAGTTTATAGATATTGGTGATGCAACTTATGTAAATCAAGTTAGAACAGATGATTACACTATAAAATTGGCAAATTTTTTAACAAAAGATTGTAAAAGCGATATAAATTGTGAAGTTCAATCAATACTTGATTTTGTCACAAAAATTCCCTATAAAATAAATGAAAGTATTGCCCGAAGTTCAAAACAAGTGGTTGAGCAAAACTTTGGAGATTGTGATGATAAATCAAATCTTTTGATTTCAATGTTAAAAGTCAAAGGTTATGAGGCATATTTTGTTTTAGTGCCAAAACATATTTTTGTGATAGTAAATTTGGAGCAAAAACTGCAAAACTTAAAAGCTTTATATATAAATGAAAAAAGATTTTATATTTTAGAAAGCACAGCAATTGGTTCAAAAATAGCTTTTCCTTTGAAATACAATTTTAATGAAATAGAGGCAATACTTGACCCCTTTAAAAATAAAAAATTAGTAATAAACAAATTGGAGTATAGATGAAAAATATCATAATAACAGGTGCCTCAAAAGGAATAGGTAGAGTTATAGCTAAGAGTTTGAGGAAAAAATATCATATTATAAATATAGATATAGTTGAAAATAAAATGGATGGAGTTGATTTTTATAAATGTGATTTATCTGATAAAGGGCAACTTTTAAAAACTATTAATAAGATAAAATCAAATATAGATACACTTTTTGCACTTATAAATAATGCTGCAATTTTTTCACATAAGATCTTAGAAAAACAAACCTTTGAAGAGTGGGAAAATATTTTAAGTGTAAATCTAACAGCTCCATATATTCTCTCAAAAGAGTTTGCAATTTTCCTAAAAGAATCCCAAGGACACATCATAAATATCTCTTCAACAAGAGCTTTAATGAGTGAAGTGGGAACTGAAGCCTATAGTGCTTCAAAAGGTGGAATTTCATCTTTAACTCATGCTTTATCAATATCACTAAGTCCAGAAGTAAAAGTAAACTCAATAACTCCTGGTTGGATAAACACAGATGAAAACTATCTTCCCACAAAAAATGATAATTTCCAACACCCAATCGGACGAGTTGGAGTTCCTGATGATGTGGTAGATGTTGTTAAATTTTTACTAAAAAATAGAGGTTTTATAACGGGAAGTGATTTTGTAATAGATGGTGGAATGACTAAAAAAATGATTTATGTTTAGGATACTTTTATGGAAAAATCAAATCAACAACTTCATAGAAATAGGAATCTTAATAAATGAATAACATCTCAATTTTCGGCACTTCAAGTGACGCAGGAAAATCAACAATAACTTTTGTAATAGCAAAAATACTTCAAGATTTAGGCTTTTCAGTTGCTCCTTTTAAAGCTCAAAATGTATCAAATAATTCTCATGTTTGTGATGATGGAAGTGAGATTGCTATTGCTCAGTATTTTCAAGCTGAGGTTTTGGGTGTTGAAACTTCTTATCATCTAAATCCAGTTTTACTAAAATCTGGTCGTGGAAGTTCTGCTTCACTTATAGTTGAGGGGAAAGTAGTAACTTCCAAAGATGTTAGAGAATATTATAGGGATTTAGACCTACTTAAACCTGCTGTGAAGCGATGTTTTGATTATTTGGATGCAAAGTATGATTGTGTTGTTTGTGAGGGTGCAGGAAGTCCTGTTGAGTTAAATCTAATGGATAAGGATTTATCAAATATTTTTATGGCTACAGAATATAACACAAAAATCATTTTAGTGGCAGATATAGAAAGAGGTGGAGTTTTTGCTTCTATTTGGGGAGTTTATAATCTATTGCCGCAAGAATTACGAAAAAATGTAATAGGTGTAATAGTAAATAAATTTAGAGGTGATTTAACACTTTTCGATGAGGGAATTAGAATCATAGAAGAGGATTTTAAAATCCCAGTTTTGGGAGTATTGCCTTATTTGCCTTTTAATCTTGGATTTGAAGATAGTGCAAGTTTAAAAAACTTTGTGCAACAACCACGAAATAAAAAACTAGATATTGCAGTAATTGCCTATCCATACATGAGTAATTACAATGATTTTGAACCATTGATTGCCGATGATGAGGTTTTTGTGGAGTTTGTGAGTTCCAACATTTCCCTTGAAAAGTTTGATTTAGTGATACTTCCAGGAAGCAAACTTGTAATTAAAGATTTAATTTGGTTAAAACAAATGGGACTTTTTGAACAAATTAAAAATTACAAAAAAGATATATGTGCTATTTGTGGTGGTTATGAAATGATGTTTGAATCATTGAATGATATTTATGCACTTGAAAATGAACAAGCTTTAAAAGAAGAGGGATTTGGATTTATCCCTGATATTATTACCTTTGAAAAAGAAAAAATCCTAGAGAAAAAATCTTATGATTTATTTGGAACAAAAATTGATGGTTTTGAAATACACCATGGTATGTGTCAAAAATATCCATTATCATTTGAAAAAGAGAATTTTAAAGGTACTTTTGTACATCAAATTTTTGATAACAATGAATTTAGAACAAACTATTTTAAATCAATAAAAACTGAGTATATAGGTTTTGATTTTCAAGAGTATAAAAAACAAACGGTTGATAATTTTATTTCAACTTTAAAAGAAAAATTAGATATAAATTATATATTAAAAAGCATCAGCTAAAGGCTTGATGCTTTTTTTATAATACTTTTTATCATATTTTTAAATATAAAATAGTGTAAAGGAACCAATGTGTACCAATACAATCTTCCAAAAACTCCTTTTGGATAAAAGTATGCCGATTGGATTAGTTTATTATCTTTGATTTTAAACTCAAGCCAGGCTTCTCCAGGGAGTTTCATTTGGGCATAAAGTAGTAATCTTTCATCTTTTTTTAAATCCACAACTTTCCAAAAATCCAAACAATCACTAATTCTTAAATCACATTGGCTTCTTCTTCCACGCTTTAGTCCAACACCACCAATTAATTTATCAATAATTCCCCTTAATTCCCATAAAAAATCAAAATCAAACCAGCCATTATCTCCACCAATTCCTATAAATGATTGGTAAACTTTTGAAGGGTTAAGATTAGAAATATCTTCTTCTTTTCTATCAATAAAAATCGCTTTTGAGATTTCATTTTGAGAGTTTTTTTCCCAAACATCATCAGATTTATCATTCCATCTGCTAAGTACTTGATTCTCTTCTATCTCTTTTATTGCATTTGCAACAGCATCTTCATAGGAAATAGGAATAATATTAGGAAAATACTTTTTAGCGTGGTCATTTTGAATTATAACTTCTGATTTAAGTCCTTCAACCAAAGCCTTTGCCACAGCATAAGGAACAGGAGTAAAAAGATTTAGCCAATATGAAGAGAGATTTATACTCATAAATGGCAAAGTAATCAAAATTCTTTTAAGTCCCAAAACCTTTGCAGTTTTTAACATCATATTTTTATAACTTAATTGTTCGCTACCAATATCAACTATCAAATTCTCTTTTACATCTAAATATAATGATTTGTGTAAATATGATAAAACATCAGTTACTGCTATTGGTTGGGCTTTTGTATTTACCCATTTAGGTGTGGTCATTATTGGAAGTTTTTCCGTTAGATTTCTAATAATCTCAAAACTTGCACTTCCAGAACCAATTATTACACCAGCTCGAAGCCAAATAGTTTGAACATTTTTATTTGAGCTTAATATCTCTCCTGTTTCAATTCGACTAAGTAGATGTTCACTTGTATTTTCATTTTTTACACCTAAACCACCAAGATAAATGATTCTTTTAACTCCACATTCATTTGCTACGTCTAAAAAATTTTGAGCGGATATTTTGTCTAGGTCTTTATAGTTTTTATTACTTAAAGAGTGAATTAAATAATAGGCAACTTCAACATCTTTTAGGGCTTCTTTTAAAGATTCTTTATTAAAAGTATCTCCCTCTACAACTTGAGCATTTTCATTCAAAGATGAAATGCTTTTTTTATTTCTAACGAGAAGTTTTAATTCTATATTTTCATCATTTAATAGTTCTTGTTTTAGCCTTCTTCCAATATATCCAGTAGAACCTGTAAGTAGAACTTTCATTTTGACTCCTTTTAATAAACTAATGTTACTATTGCGCTAAATTAATTATAGCACTAATTAAAAATTTAAAAATAGGGAAATTGTCAGTTCATGTTTTTTGAAGTAGCTTTGATAGCATATATTATAGATATGATTTTTTCTGAATTTCAAAAGTTCAAATATTTTAAACATCCAATAATTTTTATGGGAGACTATATCTCTTGGTTTGAAAAGAGGTTTTATAAAGACTCTATTTTTAGAGGTTTTCTTTTAACTCTTTCTTTGCTTTTTGTAGTTTATATTATTGTCTCTATTTTTGCATTGATTGATAATATTTTTATTCAAGGATTATTAGCTTCTTTTACACTATCTTCAAAAATGCTTTATGATGCTGTAAAAGATGTAATATCAAATGATAATATAGAAGATAAAAGATATAAAATTTCTATGTTAGTTAGTCGTGATACTTCTACTCTTTCAAATAGTGCTATAAACAAAGCTAGTATTGAAACCTATGCTGAAAATCTAAGTGATGGAGTAATTGCTCCACTATTTTATCTTTTGTGTTTTGGGCTTGTTGGAGCTTATTTGTATAAAGCAATTAACACTCTTGATTCTATGGTTGGATATAGAAATGATAAGTATGAGAAGTTTGGAAAGTTTTCAGCCAGACTTGATGATGTGGCTAATTATATTCCCTCTCGAATTACAGCTTTAATTATAGCACTTTTATTTTTTAGCAAAAAGGCATTTTTACAGTTTTATAAATATGGAAAAAAACATGAAAGTTTTAATGCAGGACTTCCCATATCAGCTTTTGCATTGGCTTTAAATGTTAAACTTGGCGGTCCTACTTCATATTTTGGAAAAATAAAAAATAAACCTTTTTTTGGAGATGGAAAAGAAAATATCGAAAATAGTGATGTTTTAAAAGCTGTAAGTTTTAAGTACGCCTTAGATATTTTTATAATAATTGTATTAATTTTAGGAGTTTTATGATGACTTATGAAGAGTGGTTTATCCAACAGGGTAATCTTCATGCAAATGTAATGAAAAAATTAACTGACAAATCAGTTGATGAGGTAATAGAATATTTTAAATTTGAGAATATGGTAAAAAATGAGCCAGATTTTTGCCCATTATATAAAGACAATAAAAAATGCCATGATATGGAAGATTTGAATTGTTATTTATGTGCTTGTCCAAATTTTAGATTTAAAATGGAAGGATTTGAAAAAACACCTGATGGAAAAACTCTTTTTTCTGTTTGTAATATCAAATCACGTGATGGAAGTCAATATATTGGTGAGGATTATATTCATCAAAATTGTTCAGGCTGTATAGTGCCACATAGGGCTAAATATATTAAGAAGAATTTTAATAGAAATTGGTTTGAAGTTATGAAAGATGTTCGATAATTAGGTAGAAGTTACTTCATCATATTTATGATGAAGTAGTTTTTCCCCTCTTCGTATTTATATTCTAGTTTATAACCATGTAAATTTACAATTGTTTTTACAATATAAAGTCCTAAACCAAAACCATCACTTCTTTTTTCTTCTTGTGAAAAAGCCTCTGTGTAATATGATAATTCATGTTTTAGTTGTTCACCTAAAGAGATAATTTCTATTTTTTCTTTATTTGCTTTGATTATTGCTTTTTTATTTGGTGAAAATTTAATCCCATTATCAATTAAATTTTTTAGAGCAATTGGCATCATTGAGTTATCAACTTTGAAATCAAAATCTTCAATTTGCGTTGTTAAGTTAATAGGATTTATCATCATGATTTCTAAAGTTCGGTTATAAATATTCAAAAAACTATTCTCTTCTTTATAAATCATTGTATTCTTAGAAGTTAGTTTTTCAACAGTTGCTAACTCTTTTATAATATCATCCATTCTTTTAAAAGCTCTTTGAAGATTTTCTCTTGTTTTTTCATTTTCTAAAGTTTCTGCAATAAACATAGCCTTTGTTATTGGAGTTTTAAGTTCATGCATCATGTTTCTCATAAATAAATCTTTTGATTTTGATTGATTATTTATGATATTTATAGCTTCATTAAAACTTTTTGCTATTGTTCCTACTTCATCTTGACTTGTGTAGTTTAATTTTATATCTTTATTTCCATTTGAAAATTCAATTAGTTGTTTATTTAAAAGTTTTAGAGGTTTTAGTTTTCTTTTTAAAATCTCATATAAAATTAAAAAAGTCAAAATAGAAACAATGAATCCAGCAATTATAAAAGCAATACTATAATTGTGACCATCGGAATCTTTTAACATAATGTTATAGCCATATTGTTGCACATAAATATAATAATTGCCATCATATTTATAAACACGATATGTTCCTAAATAGTTTTGAGTTATTGTTAATTCTTGAGCATTTTTTATAATTTCTAATCTCTTTTCTCTTTCTTCAATAGGCTTAACTTTAAATTTTTTAAAAATAGTTAATAATGATTCTGCTGTTGGTTGGTTTTGAAAAGAGCTTAAAAAATTTTCTGCTATCAATTCATATCTATTTTGTAAAGATATTTCATGTCTTTGTTGGTCATAGTTTATAAACATTGCAAATGTTATAAAAATAGAGATAAAAGCTAATGAAAATATTATATTTACAAAAGTAGAAATAGAAATATTTTTTATCATATTAACTGATACCCAATACCTCTTACTGATTTTATAGGCATAGTAGTTTCATCTATTTTTGCTAATTTTGTTCTAATTCTTGAAATTATTACATCAATATTTTTTAAAGATGAATCATCTTCAATATTATCACTTGCATAAATAAAATCTTCTCTTGCAACAACACCGTGATTTCTTTGAACTAATAGTTTTAAAATATCATATTCTGCAAGTGTTAAAGTTAAAGCAGTATTTTGAAATAAAATTTGCATATCATCTTCTCTTACTTCAAAAAGTGAGTTTTGTTCTGGTTTTTTAGGTTCATTATTTGAATCAACTCTTTTTAAAATAGTTTTGATTCTAGCTTGAAGTTCTCTTGGATTATAAGGTTTTGGAAGATAATCATCAGCACCTCGCTCAAGTCCCATAACTTTGTCTAAAATATCATCTCTTGCTGAACTAATAATAATAGGAATATTAGATTTTTCTCTAATTTTCGGAATTAATTCTAACCCATCAATTTCAGGAAGAGTTAAATCTAAAATAATAAGTTGATAATCTTTATGAACATCAAGCATTGATAATCCATTATATGGACTATCTGTGTTTACTACTTCTATGTCAAACGATTTTAAATAATCAGTGATGATTTGAGCTAATTCTAGATCATCTTCTATCATAAGTACTTTAATAATGGGTTATCCTTTTTATTGAATGATGAATAATATAGTTTGTCCGTATCTATTTACATATACTCTTTTAAATTTATTAGCATATTTTTTTAATACGGTTTCAACATTAGCAAAGTTCTTTACCTCTAAATCTTCAATTTGAACAATAATATCTCCTGCTTGAAAACCAGCTTTTTCAGCTTTTGATTTTAGTTCAACATCTGAAATTAATATTCCTATAACATCAGTTGGTAATCTAAATTGTTTTTGAGTTTCACTATCTATAACACTCAATTTTAATCCACCAAGAAAAATATTATTATTTACTTGAGAAGCCGTTGCAGGTGTTTCTAATACCGTAGTTCTGTCAGCTAAAATAATAGTTAATTCAATATCTTTTTCATCTCTTTCAACTTGAATTTTTACTTTTTCATCAGGTTTAAATGCAGCAATTGTATTTTGTAAAGTAGTTTTATCTTTAACTTGTTTACCATTTATCGCATAAATTAAGTCACCTCTTTTTAGACCACCTTTAGCAGCTGGTGTATCTGCTGAAATATCTAAAACTAAACCACCTTCTTTTCTTTTATAAACTTTTGAAGATTCAGCATCTAAATCAGCAATTGCTACACCTAAATATCCTCTTGTAACTTTCCCATCAGCAACTAATTTCCCAACTACATCTTTAACCATTGCAACGGGAATTGCAAAACCAATTCCATTATTTCCACCACCTTTTGAAATAATTGCAGTATTTATTCCAATTAAAGCACCTCTTGAATCAACCAATGCACCACCTGAGTTTCCAGGATTTATAGAAGCATCTGTTTGAATATAATTTTCATATCTATTTATTCCAACTTTATTTTTATTTAAAGCTGAAATAATTCCTTGAGTTACAGTACTTCCTATTCCAAAAGGATTTCCAATAGCAAATATAACATCTCCAACTAATAATGAGTTAGAATCAGCTAGTTTTATAGGTCTTAATGCAATATTTGCTTCAATTTTAATAACAGCAATATCACTATCAGCATCACGACCTACAAGTTTTGCATTATATTCTGTTGTTTCATCACCAATTGTAATAGTGATTTCTTCGGCATTTTCAATAACATGATTATTTGTAACTATATATCCATCTTTTGAAATAATAACACCAGAACCAAGTGATCTTTGAATTCTATTTTGTTTGAATTGATTTCCAAATTGGTCTCCAAAAAATCTTTTGAAAAAGGGATCATTAAACATTTGTAAAGGAAGATTTTCTATTCCTTCATTTACATGTTTTTTTGCAGAAATATTTACAATAGATTGAACAGAATTTTTAACACTATTGTTAAAAGATAAGATTTCATTTGCAGAGTTTGGAGAAACTCTAGTAGGATTTGAATCTACTACTTCAAAATCAATTGTTTTTGAAAACAGTTGAGTGGCTATTAATGTAGAAATTAGTAGAAGTTTTTTCTTCACTTTGTTATCCTCTTTTTAATTTTTATAGTGACATTATGAAGTATAAGTGTAAACTATTTTCCAATCAAAGGTTAATGTTTGGTTAATACTAACTAAGGGATAAAATCCTTAGTTAGATTTATTATAAATCAGTTTTTAATACAGCACCGCTACTTGCATTTGTAACTAAAGCTCTGTATTGACCTAACCATGAAGAGTTTAGAGGTTTTTTAAGAGGAACAAAATTATCTCTTCTTTTAGCAATTTCTTCAAATGTAAGATTTACACTTAAAATATATTGGTCAACATCAATATGAATTTCATCCCCATCTTTTAATAATCCAATCATTCCACCTTCAGCTGCTTCTGGACTAACATGACCAATTGAAGCTCCTCTTGTAGCACCACTAAATCTTCCATCAGTAATAAGTGCAACATCATCACCAAGTCCCATTCCCATGATTAAAGAAGTAGGTGCTAGCATTTCTTGCATTCCTGGACCACCTTTAGGACCTTCGTATCTAATAACTACAACATTACCAGCTTTTACTTTTCCACTTACGATTCCTTTGATAGCTTCTGCTTGACCATCAAAACAAATTGCAGTTCCAGTCATTACTCTTGAACCTGTAATTCCAGCTGTTTTAATAACTGCACCTTGTTCAGCTAAGTTACCATATAAAATTGCTAATCCACCAACTTCTGAGTAAGGATTCTCAATAGTATGAATAATATTTTTATCTTTGATATACGCATCTTTGATTTTTTCTAATACTGTTTCACCTGTGATTGTAAGGTTATCTAATAATATATCATCACCTCTTTTACTCATCTCTTTCATAACTGCATTTACACCACCAGCTTTGTTTATATCTTCCATATGAACAGTTGATAAAGATGGCGAAATTTTTGCAATATGAGAAACTCTTTTAGAAATTTTATTAATATCTTCAAGATTGAAATTAACTTTTGCTTCTTTTGCTATTGCTAACATATGTAAAACAGTGTTTGAACTTCCACCCATTGCCATATCAACAGCAAAAGCATTTCTTACTGCATTTTCATTTAAAATGTTTGTTAATTTATATTTTTCACTAGATTTTGCATCAAGTGCAATTTCACAAATTCTTCTAGCAGCTTGTCTATATAAAACTTCTCTCTCAGGAGTAAGTGCTAAAATCGTTCCATTTCCAGGAAGCGCAATACCCATAGCTTCCATAAGTGTATTCATAGAGTTAGCTGTAAACATTCCTGAACATGAACCACCACTTGGACATGCATTACACTCAATGTCTTTTAACTCTTCATCACTCATCTCTCCAGCTTCATGTTTTCCAACAGCTTCAAATGCAGTTGCTAAGTCAATTGGAGTTCCATCTTGTGTGTAACCTTTTTCCATTGGTCCACCACTTACAAAGATAGTAGGAACATTTACTCTTAAAGCTCCCATAATCATACCTGGAACGATTTTATCGCAGTTAGGAATAGCAATCATTGCATCAAGTTTATGTGCATTCATTACAGTTTCAATAGAGTTTGCGATTAACTCTCTTGAAGGTAATGAAAATAACATACCATCATGACCCATAGCAATTCCATCATCAACACCAATAGTATTGAACTCAAATGGTACACAACCATTTGCTCTTATTTCTTCTTTTATTATGGCACTTACTTTATCTAAGAAAAAGTGTCCAGGAATTAACTCAATAAAAGAGTTTGCAACTCCAATAAATGGTTTATCAAAATCTTCATCTTTAAGTCCTGTTGCTCTTAATAATGACCGGTGAGGAGTTCTATCAAACCCTTTTTTTACTTCATCACTTCTCAATTTTTATCCTTTAAATATGCATAAATTATATAGCTAGATTATACATTTATTGCAGTTCAATTTTAATTAAATAAGTCATTTTATTAAAATTTTAGAATTTCGTAAAAAATATCTTGACAAATAAATAAAAAGCTATTATAATTCCAGTCCAATTTAAGTATAAGATACTTTAAATTGACTTCAAAGTGTGCGAGTGTGGCGGAATAGGTAGACGCGTTGGACTTAAAATCCAATTCCGGTTTCGGAGTATCGGTTCGATTCCGATCATTCGCACCATTATAATGTAGAGGGTTGACAGAGTTGGTCTATCGTACCGGTTTTGAAAACCGGCGAGGTGAAAGCCTCCGAGGGTTCGAATCCCTTGCCCTCTGCCATTATTCAAAAAATCATCTAAACTTTTTCAATTTTAAATGATTTATTCAAAGACTATACATTTTTGTTGGAGGTATAGCAAAGCTGGTAATGCCTCGGATTGCAAATCCGACATGCGTTGGTTCGAGTCCGACTACCTCCTCCACTT
>JAQVLW010000014.1:0-3920 GCA_028703945.1 Aliarcobacter sp.
TGTTGGATTTCATTTATATGATTTGGCATTGAACCATCAACTGCTAAAGTCACTTTTCTAACGATAAAATCTTTATCTTCTTTTGGTGTTAAAACTGCAATTGATGCATTTACAGTTTTTGGGATACAGTTTGACTCATAAACTTCTGAGTTGTTACAATACTTATTCATTTTTCTTCCTTTTCAATAAAAATTGGCTCAATTTCAACCCTTACAGATTTAAACTTAGCAGTCATGATTAATTCATCAGCTTCATCTCCAAAAATATAATTTACCTTTGAAGCAGCATGATGGAATGTTGTAAAAAGTGTTCCTTGTTTGATTGTTTTTACAAATTTTACAGGTAAAATAGCCGTTTCTCCATATTGTGTTCTCATAATAATATAATCACTTCCAATTCTATCTTTATCTTCAACTGAAGCTAAAACAACATCTTTGTCATATTTTGAGTTTAGTGCTTCACTTCTTTGCGTTTGAGCTGCATTATTGTATTGAACAATAGTTCTTCCTGTTGTTAAATAAAACTCATTTTTAGCAAACTCTTCATTATTTACAAGTTTTTTTACTTGTTCTCTTAATTGATATTGATGATAAGCAAAAGTAGCTTTTCCATCTTCTGTTCTAAAATCTTCAACATGTAAAATTGGAGTATCATCTTTTTTTATAGGCCAAAGCATTCCTCTATTTCTATTTTTTGAAAGTTTGTGATAAGTTGCACCTGAAAATCTACTTCCAACAGCTTCTTTTGCTTCATTCCAAACATCTTCGCTATCTTTGAACTCAAATTCACCATTGATTTTATTTTCAATATCCCTTAAAACTTCCCAGTCATCAGGTAAATCTGTTTCAACTAATGGTTGAGAAAGGTGTAATCTTCTCATAGCATTTACATAAACACCTGTTTTTTCATAAGCTGATTTAACACCAAAAATAATATCTGCCATTTTAGTAATTTCATTCATAAATAATTCATTTGAGATAATCAACTCTAAGTTAGCTAAACCTTTATGAACTTTATTTTGATTTGGATGAATATGAGCAATATCTTCACCCATTACATACATAGCTTTTATACGTCCTGCAATCATTTCATCTATTAGTTGTGGAGTCATTAAACCTATCTCATCTGGAACTGAATAATCAGGGCCATAATATGGTAAACATCCAGTATCACATGCACCTTGAACATTGTTTTGACCTCGAAGTGGCATGAGTCCAGTTCCTGGTTTTCCAATATTTCCAGTCATCATTGCTAAATGTGTAATTGCCATAACAGCATAACTTCCATCAAGATGTTCAGTAATTCCTAATCCCCAGAAAAACATAGATTTTTTTGTGGCATACAATCTTGCAACTGTTGGAATTTGTTCAGTTAAATACTCATATCCTGATACATTTTTCATATATTCAGGATTTGCATACGGGTCATTTAAAATTGAATCTTTATATGCTTCAAAACCTGTACATCTTGAATCTATAAATTCTGTGTTATAAAGTTTCTCACTCAAAATAACATAAGCCATCATATTTAAAACCAAAAGATTTGCTTCATAAGGAATGATTAATTGCTCACCAAATTTTGAAAGTTGAGTTTGTCTAACATCAATTACAGACAAAGTTGCTGTTTTATCCCTTGCCGCTTTTATCATTCTATTTGCAACAATTGGATGAGCTTCTGTTGTGTTTGAACCCATTACAACTATATTTTCAGTTTTATAAATATCATCAAAAGGATTAGTTGCAGCCCCTTCTCCAATAGTTGTTCTCATACCTTTTAGTGATGGTGAGTGACAAACTCTAGCACAGTTATCAACATGTGGTGAATTCATAGCATTTCTTACAAATTTTTGAAATATATAAGAACTCTCACATGAAGTTCTAGCTCCTCCCATTCCACAAAATGCATGTCTTCCATATTTTTCTTTTATGTCCATTAGTTTCCAAGCAGCCAATGAAGTTGTGAATTCATAAGGAGCTTCATAATAGTTTTCATCAAATGATTTCAGTGTTTTTACCCTAGCTTTTAACTCTCGTGGTAATTCATCTATATTTTTTTCAATAAAAGATTTTTTCACCCTTGCATTTCTAATTCTCTCTTTTGAATCAACAAAAGAAAAACCTTGCGCACCTTTTATACAAAGTTTTCCTTGTGACACATATCCATCATTTTGAGCATAAATTTTTACAATTTTATTATCTTCAACTTGTGCTGTAATATCACAACCAGTACCACAATAAGTACATACTGAATTTATATCAGAACCATGCATTATTTTAATCTCCACTATTATATTTAATTATAAGATTTTAGCAAAATTAGCTTTATGTAAAATCAAAAGAAAAAATTAGCCCAAAGAGATATTTAAATTGTAAATACTATAGAGCATCCTTTTTTCTTTTTAAAATACAAAAGCAATATCGCTAATACCAATATTATATACATTTATTTTTACGCCATCACTATCAACCACACTATAAGAGATGATTAATTCATTTGGATTTTCTATTGTTTTGTTGAGTTCTACAAATTTTACATATTTATCATAATCAATAACACTATAAATAAATTTTGCTTTTTCTTTAAACTTCTCATTATTGATATATCTTTCGTAAACTTCTTTGTATATTGTTTCATCATATTTATCGTAAAAAATTTTCTTGTACATCAATTCACAATAAGCAGCTTTTTTGAAATTTTTTGAAGAAAAATCAAGATAATCATCTGCTATTATTGGTTCTAAGTCTTCATGTATTTCAAATAGATTATATTTTTTATACCCATCTTCATCTGATATTAAGGCAGTAGTTCTTATCATAAAATAGTTCCTAATTTTTATTTGATTCTATCATACTATTATTTATAATTAGCTAATTTATATTTTATTTGTATAAATATAAATATTATTAAATATTTATATAATGTATAATTTTACAAACAAAATATCTTATTTTTAAAGCTATATTTTTATAGGATATTTTCAAAAAGTTATTTTTTCCATATAATGCTACATAAAAGGCTTTTAGAATATATTTATTACATTTTGGATAATTTTAATTATATATTAACAGATACAAAATATATAATATAAATATTTCTAGAAACTTAGATTATATGGTAAATTTGCCCTACGCTTATTCCACCATCATTTAATGGAATATTTTTATTGTAATAAAACTCTCTATTTTGCTCTTTAAACTTATTTATCAAAAGTTCTAAAAGTATTCTATTTTGAAAAACTCCACCACCTAAAACTATTGGTAAATCTTTATGAAGACTTGAAATATCTAAAATAATCTGCCCTATTGTGTTTATAAATTTTGAGCAAATTTGTTTTTTATCTTTTTCTAAAATCATCTGTTTAATCATAGATGATATTTTAATTTTGCCTTCAATTATTTCATAAGTAAAACTTTGTGTGATTGTTTTGTCGTAATATTGTTCTATTTGCAAGCCCGTTTCTCCCTCATAGCTTTGAATATGGAGAATATTGGCAAATGATGCAACAGCATCAAATAAACGCCCTACAGAGCTTGTAAGCGGTGAATTCAAATCTTTTTGCCACATTGTATGAAACATTTTTATTTCTGATTCTTTAAAAGCTTTTACACAGGCTATTTCAAGATTTAAAACCTCTCCTAGAGAAAAACTATCAAAAAGCAGGCTTAAAGCTACTCTTTTTGGCTCAAGGACAGCTTTTTCACCACCTAAAAGTTTGAAATATTTAAAATGATTTATTCTTTTATATTCAGTTTTTGAAGCTAAAAAAACCTCTCCACCCCAAATATTTCCATCATCTCCATATCCAGTTCCATCAAAAATAAACGCAAGTACATCTTTATTTAATTTATATTCAGCCATCACAGATAATGTGTGAGCATAATGATGTTGGATTTGAACCAACTCTAAATTTGGATTTGTTT
>JAQVLW010000014.1:4020-43254 GCA_028703945.1 Aliarcobacter sp.
GATAAATTAAACTCTTTTTTCTTTTTTACTAGAACTATTGGTTTTTCTTTTGAGTTTAAAAATTCTTCTTCTTTTTGTGTTAAATCTGTATAATTTTTAATACTATTTATATCTTTAAACATTAGAGCAAAAGGTTTATTTAATCGGCTTTTTCTTATTCTTAATTTTTCTACAACTTTATCATTGTTTGCATCACAAATTAGATGAAAACCTCCCATTCCTTTAATAGCTACAATACTACCTTTATTAATCTCTTGAGCTATTTCTTTTATAGCAGTAATATTAGAAGATAAAACTTCATTTTTATTTTTATACAAAACTACATTTGGACCGCATTTTTCACAAGCGATTGGTTGAGCATGGTATCTTCTATTTGTTGGATTTTCATATTCATTTTTGCATTTTTCACATAATTCAAAAGAAAACATTGAAGTATTTATTCTATCATATGGAACTGTTTTGATTATTGAATATCTTGGACCACAATTTGTACAATTTGTTAAACTATAACTGTATCTAAAGTTAGACATATCATTTATATCTTCAATACAATCATCACAAATAGCAATATCAGGAGAGATAATAGTAGATTTGTTTTTTGAGCTTTCACTTTGTATTATTTCAAAGGTTTTATATTCTTTTATTTCAGTTATTTTTTCTATATTTATAGAATCAATTCTTGCTAAGATTGGAGGATTTAATTTTAGTTCATTTATAAAATTTTGGATATTTTCTTCACTTGAAGAAAGAAGAATATTTACTCCTTTTTCATCGTTGTTAACCCAACCTTTTATATCATATTTTAAAGCTAAATTATAAACAAAAGGACGAAATCCAACCCCTTGAACAATACCTTTAACTTCAATAAAAACCGATTGCATTAAACTTCCCAAATAATTTAAATTTCTATTCCAAAAGAATAAGCCACTGATAAAGATGCTGAAATTACCATAATAAGACCTGTAACCCAACTGTTAAACAAAAAACTTTGAGCTTCCAATTTATAGTCTTATTTTTAATAATCTAGTGGATACTCTTTTGGCAAGATAATATTATAGTTTTTGCTAAGTGTTTTATTTGTTTTTGAAAGAAGTATTGAATTTGCAAACATATTTCCACATAAAACCACATCTTTTGCTTTTAAATCTGTTGCTATTTCATTTACATAATTGCATATAAATTCGCTTAAACTTTCAAAAAAAGAGTAAACTAATGTGATATTATCAACATCAGCCATTTTGTAAGCCATTATTGATTGAACTATTCTTCTATAATCTAAATAGTTTACTCCATCTAAACTTACAAGTTTCATATCAATTTGAATTCCACTTGTCATACTTGTATTTAATGCCATATCTTCAAACTCTTTTGAGCTATTTATTCCTAAAACCTTTGCGCACATATTTATAATTGATTCAAATCCATTTGAATTTTGGGGAACAACTTCTTCTAAAACATTTGGAAATTTTTTTAAATAATTTGTAATTAATCTAACACAATGTTCATCAATATCAGCAATTTCTTCAAAACAGTTTTTTATACTATTTTGAATATTTGGAATAGAGATTATCTCTTTTAATCCTTTTGTTGGAACATTTATTGATATTGAACTTTTATATGAATTTTGAGAAAAATATACACCAATAGATGGTGTTAATCTTTTTGCATTTTGGGCAAGAATTGCTTTAAAAACTCCACCTTTATCATCAAAATAATCTTTTGAAGAATTATATTTTTTATTTGCTATAAAATCATATTTTGGAAATAAACCTTTATCTCCATGGATTATTAGATTTTGCTCTTTAAAATATGTGATTTTTAAACCATCTTGATAAACCTCATCATTTACATATAAAACATAATTAATTGCATTTTCTTTTAAAGCTTTTGCAAATAAAACCACTTCTTTATCATCAGGAATTTTTGCATAAATAAAATTTGAAGAAGAAAATTCTTTATTTGCATTTTTTAATATTTTAAATTTTAATTTTACTAAAGGTCGCTCAAGTGAACAAAGAAGTTGATAATCTTTCATATTTATATCAAAAAGTTCTTCAATTTTACTAATATCAGTAATCAAAAGTTTAACTTCAAAGCCTTTTTTTTCGAAATCTTCTCTAATGTTTTTATTCGGTAAAAAATAATCTTTTAAACCATTATGCGTTTCAAATCTTGAAATTTCACCTTTTGTAATTTTTACAATATCATTTAAAAAATCAATATTATTTTCTTCAATTATACTTTTTATTGCATCATTTGTAAGAAGTGTTAAATTTTGTTTTATATCAAAATCTTCTATTTCTTTTAAAGTTTCATCATAAGATTCTACAACATATGACTTTCCGATAAAAATACTAAGTGGTAATTTTTTTTCTAATAAAGCAAAAAAATCTTCAATTTCTTCACCACTTGTATCTAAAATAATGAGTATAAAACCATTGTATTGTTTGCAAATGGCATTTATTTTAGCTTCATTAATCAAACACTCTATAATATGTTTGAAATATAAATTTGTTGTATTAAACTCTATTTTATAAATTAATTGCATGGGTAAAATCTTCTTCATTTGGAATTCTTGTTAAATGCTCACCGTTGTAACTTCCTATCATACTTTTTACAATATCAGGAATCAAAATATTTCTTACTTTTGTAGCTTTTATACCTAAACTTTCTATTTCTTTTATACTATTTAAAATAAACTCTTCAAATTTATCTTCCATCTCAATTGTGAGTCCAATTTGAACAGTTTCAATATCTTTTGGAATTATTCCAATTATTGTCACATTTGCATAAGAATCTAAAACAGAAACAATTTCTAACATCTCTACAATCTCAACTTCATGAGCTGTTTTTCTATAAGTTCCAAGTCCTAAAAGTACATCAGAAGGAAGTCTATAAATACCTCCAACCTCATCTTCAATAGACACAGTATCTAAAATAATAACATTGTCATATTCTTGAAAATATGCCATTAGTTTAAACCCTAATGTCCCACCATCAATTATCTCTAAATCTTTATCATCAAACTCGTAGTTTTGACTAATATACTCAGAAGCGTAAATACCTATACCCTCATCTTTAAAAAGCATATTTCCAACACCAATTACAATATTCTTCTTTTGCATAATTATACCTTTAAATGAAAAGGGGAATTTAAGCCCCTTTTATCTCTTTATTTTTCTTCTTCTCTTACAAATTTACTACCACCAATAACAATGGCAATATCACCCTCTTTCCAGAAAATTGTTCTCCAGATTTGATAATAAATATGGCACATAACCCAAACTAGAATCAAATACATTGAGGTATGATGAGCAATTCTAACTCCCATATTTCCACCAAAAACTTGAAGTGTCCAATCCGTTGCAAGATGTAGCATTGCAGGCCACCAAGCGCCTATTGAACTAATTCCTGATGCTAAGCCATGAACATAAAGTTGAAGTCCACTTAATAACATAAATACAAGTAACAAGTGAAAAATTGTAAAAAATACAATATTATAACTATCACTATGAGATGAATCAAAGTTTTTTCTTCTATTAAAAGTAATTAAATTTAAAAATACTTCACAAAATTCTTTTATATTTTTCCAAGTAGGAATTAGTTTTTTATATGGTTTTTCAAATCTTGAAAAGAAATATAAATAACCTATTAATACAGCAGTTACATCAAAGATAATTGCAACTATAAAATGCCCCCATCTATTCCAAGCCATTACATACTTATCCACAGCAGGATCTGCAATAAATGACTGATAATAAGGATGACCTATATATAAACCGGTTATAACAGCAACTACCATACAAATAGCATTAAGCCAATGTACTATTCTCATAGTTCCCGTCATTCTTTTAACCTCTTTAATGTTAGGCACGGCTTGTTCCTCCAATTGGATCTACTTTATAAACACCTAATTCTTTACCATTTGTATCAATAATATGTACAGCACAAGCAATACAAGGATCAAAACTATGAATAGTTCTTAAAATTTCAAGTGGTTGATCTGGATTTGCTACTTTTGTACCAATTAATGAAGCTTCATAAGCACCCATTCTTCCTTTATAATCTCTAGGAGCTGCATTCCAAGTTGATGGAACAACTGCTTGGTAATTTGCAACTTTCCCATCTTTAATTTTAATCCAATGTCCTAATCCACCCCTTGGAGCTTCTTCCATTCCAAAACCTTGAGCATCTTTTGAAACATTATCAAAATTAAATTCAGTCCATGTTGATAAATCACCATGAGCTACATTTGAAGCTAATTCATCAATCCAATCCATCATAACATCAGCCATTAATTCAGTCTCAACTGCCCTTGCTGCAGTTCTTCCAACTGTTGAAAATAATACTTTTATTGGTAAGTTTCCATTTTTTAGGAATGTTGTTACATATTTTGAAATTCTTTCATCGCCACGAGCAACACCTACAATCATACGAGCTAGTGGTCCTACTTCCATTCTTTCATCATCATAAAGTGGTGATTTAATCCAAGAATATTTATTTTTAGTATCTAAATAAGCGATGTTATCTTCTTTTTTACCAAAACCTGTATAGTTAGGTTTTGTAACTCCATCATAAGGATGTAAGTTAGTAGTTCCTTCATACCAAGCATGTGTAACATCTTCTGTAATTTTTGTTTGGTCAATATCAAAAACTTTTGTTAAATCTCTATTTTTTACAATTCCTGAAGGGAATAATTTAGAAGATTTATAAAAAGCTAAATCATCAAGATTAAATCCGCCATAAGACATATAGTTTCCTATACCTCCACCAATTCCTTCAAGAGCTTCATCCGCATACATAGTTCCTGCCATATAAACATCAGGTAAATAAGCTTCTTTAGTAAACTTTCGCCCTCTTTTTAGAATTTGTTTAAATTCAGCAATTCTTGCAGGATTTTTAATATCTTGAACACAAGTTACACCACCTACAACAAATGATTGTGGATGTGGATTCTTACCACCAAAAATAGCCATCATTTTTGCTAATTCTCTTTGTAATTCTAAAGCATCTAAATAGTGTGAAAGTCCGATTAGATTTTGCTCAGGAGTAAGTTTAAAACCTTTTGAACCCCAATATGCATTTCCAAAAATTCCTAGTCTTCCTTGTTTTACATATTTTGTAACTCTTTCTTGAACAGCTGCATATACATCTTCATTTGCATTCCAAGGTCGTTGACCTGAAAGTCCTGCCCATTTTTGAGCTTCAATTACAGTTTTTTTAGGATCTGCCTCTAAAGCTTTTGTAATGTCAACCCAGTCAAGTGCATGTAAATGATAGAAATGAACAATATGGTCATGTAAATATAAAGCACCTTGAATAAGATTTCTTACTAATCTTGCATTTTTTGGAATAGTAATTTTAAAAGCATGTTCAACTGCTTCAATACTTCTTTGATAGTGAGTTCCAGTACAAACTCCACAAATTCTCATTGCTAATAAACCACAATCTCTTGGGTCTCTTCCTTTTAAAATCTCTTCAATTCCTCTAAACATAGTTGAAGAAGAGAAAGCATCTACTACAACATTATTTTCGTCTATTATTGCTTCGATTCTAAGATGTCCTTCAATTCTTGTAATTGGATCTATTACTAAGTGTTTGTTTGCCATTATTTTTCTTCTCCTTCATTTGATTTTTTTCCTGCAACTGCTGATGCTATTGCATGAACTCCAATACCAACTGCCGTTGCAGTTAATAAACCTAAACCAAACTCATCAACAGTTTTTTCAACTCCACCTGTTGGCGCTTTGATTTTTGCATTTGCCATTGGTCTTTCATAGGCATATTTATCCCAAAAATCAGGCTCAGAACATCCAATACATCCACGTCCAACACCAATAGGCCAGTTCGTTCCTTCGTTATATCTAATAATTGAGCAGTTATTAAAAGTCATTGGACCTTTACATCCAACTTTGTATAAACAGAAATTGTTTTTAGCACCTTCATCGCCCCACTCTTCAACAAACTCACCTGCATCAAAGTGAGCTCTTCTTTCACAGTTATCATGAATTCTATAACCAAATGCAAATTTAGGTCTTAAAAGAGAATCAAGTTCAGGAACTTGTCCTGTTAATACATAATGTAAAACAACCCCAACCATATTTGCAGGATTAGCAGGACATGCTGGAATATTAATAATTGGTTTACCTTTTACTATGTCCATAACACCAACAGCACCTGTTGGATTTGGAGCAGCTGCGGGAACTCCACCAAATGTTGCACAAGTCCCAACAGCAACAATCGCAGCTGCATCTTTTGCCATTCTTATTAAGTGATCATGAAAAGTTTCACCCATAGCACCAATTGTTCCATATTGACCATTCATGGCCATAGGAATTGCACCTTCAACAAAAAGTAAATATTTACCTTTATAAAGATGTGCTGCTTCTTCTAGTTGTCTATCTGCATCATGTCCTGCACATGCTTGTAAAGTTTCATGATACTCTAAACTTAAAATATCAAATAATAAGTCATCAACTGTTGGAGCAGAACTTCTTAAAAGTGCTTCTGAATTCCCAGCACAGTCTTGTAACTCAATCCAAATAACGGGAACTCTATTCATAAGTTCGGTAGCTTCTGCCACAAGTGGAGCAAACATAGGAGGAAGCATAAGTGTAGCAGTTGTAGCACTAACCCACTTCAAAAAATCTCTTCTATTTACGCCTTCACTTTCAATAATATCCATCATATCAACATCTTTAAGTGCTGGTTGCGCTTTTAATATTGATAAACGATTTTTTACTTTTTCAAATAACGAGTTATAATATTCTTCACCCTTATTTGTTTCAATTCTTCCTGATTTTTGTGTAAAAACTTTTTTTACCATCTCTTGCGAATCAATCATATACTTCTCCCTTATAAAAAATGAATGTTCATTTACTTAATTGTAAAATATCTGCATAAAACTTATTCTTTTCTTAATTAAATACTCTAGAAAATAGCATTAATATAGCTTTATTAGCATTTGTATTATATGGTTTCAATTATTATGTGATTTTATGGTGTTTATTATTATGTTAGTTCGAAAAGTACATAAGTGAAATTAAAATTAAATATTTTTTTATATTGTTACAAATATACACTTTTTTTATATTAATTTTTAATTAATGAGTTGTACAAACTGAACAAACATCAAAACTTCTTAACACTATTTTAGCAATTTCAATACTTGGTGAACCTATAATTGCTTTTTGTGCTATTCCTTTTTGAGTTTTATTTTTTGGACCCAAATTCCAAACAGTAGGAGTTATTACATCATAAGATTTAATTAAGCCTTTTTCTATACTTATATTATGTAACAAAGAACCTCTACAAGCTTCTACAACAGCTATTGCTTTAGCATTTTCTACATCTTTTAATGAATATTTTGGTTTTATATATGAAAGTTCTGAAACATCAACTTGTAAAATTAGTTTATTTGTTTCAAAAAGTAGAAATGCCATTTCATCAATTCTTGCCATTACTCTTGTAAAAACTGAATCTTCAAAAGATTTATGTATCTCTTTTATAAATTTTCTATTTGAAATAATAGCACGAGAAAGAGGACCTGTTTCAAAAAAACTTTCATCATAAGAGACAGATTTTGACCAAGTATGTTTTTGAGAATTATTTTCTTCTTTATTAATAGAAAAAGAATAACTACTATCTTCTACTATTTTTGAAAAATCTAACTTATGAACTAATCTTTGTTTTATTTTTCCTTTTTTAAATAAACTTGATTCCCCTAAAGTAATAAATCTATTATGAGATTTTCCATATTTTTCAAGAGTATATTTAAATGACAAATCTTTAAAATATTTTAAATCTGCACTTAAATTTTCTAAATTATCTATACTATCAAAATCTAAATAATTTTCTAAACTAACTCCACTAATAGATTTTTCAAAAAAACTAATAGTATTTTGAAGGTAATTTTGCATCATAACTAAATCAAGTTTTGTAGGGTCGCTCATAACTCCACCTGGAAGCATATATGAAGTATGTGGCCATTGTCCGCCAATTATTGCTAAAGCTTTTATTGTTTCACTGGCACTTTTTTGAGCTTCCATCCATCTTGAACCCTTTAAAGGCATATAGATTCCTAAATCATTGGTATCTAGTTTTATAATATCAGGCATTATAAACATATAAAACCATTTTAAATGAGAATCAATTATTTCTATATTTAAACCTATTTGCCTTAAAAGTTTTGCTTTTTGAGTAACTTGTAATTTTTCATTTATATTTTCATAAATATTTTCTAAAGCATCAACTGTTGCTTTTAAGTGTGCTTGTCCACAAATTCCACAAATTCTTGGGGTATAAACTAAAGCATCTAAAGGTGATTTCCCTTCTAAAATATATTCAAAACCTCTAAAATTTAAAAAATCAATTCTTGCATCACTTACTTTTTTATTACTCCAAGTACAATGAAGTTTTGCTTCACCTTCAATTCTTTCAACTAAGTCTATTGTTTTCACTATTACTCCATTAGTTTTTTATGAAGTCTGTCAATTTTAAAAGTTTTTGCAACTCCACTCATACTTAAATATGCTCTTTTTGAAATTCCTAAAGGAACTTCATGTGGTATTCCTATATTTTTTTTAGTTTCAAGCATATCATTTCTTGGGAAATCAGATTCTGTACATCCAATACAAGGCATTCCAACTCTTGTTTTTGAACTAATATCATTCCATAGAATTTTATTACAAGAGCTGTGTGTCATAGGACCACGGCATCCTTGATCATAAAATAAGCAGCCCTCTTTTTGTCCAAAATTTCCTTCAACTTTCCACTCAAAATACTCATTTCTTGTACATCCATGATGAGCTAAAGAACCATAAAGTTCTTTTGGTCGTCCAACTTCATCTAAAGCAATTTTTCCATAGGCTTTTAATGTAAATAAAGTTTGTAAAATCCACTCAGGATGAACAGGACAACCTGTAAGATTTACGATATTATGTTTTAGATTTTTAATAATATTTTCATTTATTGCTTTGTTGATACTGCAAATATCATCATTTTGAATAAACTTTGAATGAACTCCACCATAAGATGCACATGAACCAACTGCAATTATGTAGTTTGATTTTAAAGCTAATTTATTAAGATGATTAAAAGTTGAATCTTCACAAAGTGTAAAAAAATCTTTATTTGAAGAAATAGAACCCTCAATTAATAAAAAATCAATTCTTTCTTCTTGATTTAATATATCCTCAAGAGATTTATCAATAGTTAAACTTGGATGATATATAAAATCAAAACTATTTAAAAAAAGTTCAAATCTATTTGAGTTGGCACTTAATAATGAATGGGTATTTCCATTGCATGAAATTGCAGTAAACCAAACAACAGTTGGTTTTTTAGTTATCATACTTCAAAGCGCGATATATATTTTGAGCAACTGCATCTGAATAATAAAGTAAATCTTTATCTAAAACTTTTTCTCCACTTAAAAAAGCAAATCCACCCAAACATCCCATTATCATTGCAAATGCAGGAAAAAAATCTTGTTCTCTAAACTCTTTTTTACTAGCACCTTCTTCTAGTAAAATCATAACTTCTGTTACAAATTCTCCTACACATAAAAAACCTTCACAACCTTGTTTAAATACTTCTCTATTTGATAAATACACCCTTAAAAAATATTCAATAACCTCAGGTGATTTTTGAACATTTTCTAAATATTTATCTACAAATAAATAAATTTTTTCTTTTGAAGTTATATCCATATTATTAATTTCTTTTAATTCAACAGCTAGAATATTTGTAGAATATTTTATGGCAAATTTTGCAAGTTCTTCTTTTGAAGAGAAGTAGTTATACATATTTCCAACACTCATACTCATAGCTTTTGCGATATCTGGAATTGTAGTATTATAAAAACCTTTTTGTGAAAAAAGTTTTAAAGCATTTTGAATGATATTATTTTTTTTATTTTCTTTATTAGTAGAAATGTTTTATCCTTTAAAGATATTTTTTCAATAGTAATACATTTAAGATTAATAAGGTATGAATTTTATAAACAATAAACTTTATAATTTTTATAATAGTTAATAATTTCCATTAAAAACAAAGCTATTATTCCCATAACCCAATAAAAAAACCATTGAGAAATCATACCAATAAATCCATCTTCTTGAATATAATCTACAATTTGAAAAATAACAAAAAATATAACAGAGGTACTAAAAGAAAATTTGGCATTTTTATTAAAATCAATTATCTCATAATCTTTTAATTTAAATCTATAATATATAAAAATAAGCCCAAGAGGAATTAATCCTAAAATATAAAGATACTGTGTTTTTATTAATTCAATAGTCTTACTTTCTCCAAATACAAAAAGATAAACTACAATTATTGCTATAAAAGTTACAGTAAAAAGATTAAGTGGTTTTGTCAAAAAAATTTCCTTTTATTTTGTGAATTATGCTAATACTAGATTAAAGATTTAGTTCATAAAAATATAAATTTATTCCATAATCGTTTGAGTATCAAGGATTGAATATGTTTCTTCTAAGCTACCATCATCAATATCTTTGTTCATAAAAAGTACAATTCCAATATTTTTTGCCATATAAATATAATATTCGCCCACAAAACTATCTTTACATGATAATTCTATAACATTCTTGTAATTTTTATCTTTTGTTGAATATTTTGCTTTAAAAAATTCATTTATTTTATCTTTTGTATTTATATTTTCATAATAATTTGAAAACGAACAAACTATTGAACTTCCATCTATATCACTTTCTTCAATAACATTATCATTGATTTTTATATTTCTTTTATAAGTTGATATTTGTTTTTCATCTATTACTGAACTTTCTTTTATTTCATTTATTAAAATATTATATTTAAAATCCATGTTATCTTTAGAAACCATTGATTTATAGTTTTCTTTATTTATATCCTCAAAAAAACTATATTGTTCTATTTGATTTAAATTAGTTTTATCTTTTTTGTAAATTTTAAAATCAATATAACTACTTGTCTTTTCCCCATCATTAAATTGTTCTGTAAAATTTTTATTAAAAATAATTTTATTATTATCTAATTTTTCAACATTAAACCAATGATTTGATAAATCATATGTTTCAATTTGAACATTTTTTTGAACACAACCTGTAAACAATGCAAGAATCGCAATTAAACATATATTTTTTTTGAACATAATTTCTTCTTTTATCTATAATTTATTTTATTATCAATACTAAGATATAAAAAAAACCGAGATACTAAGATCTCGGTTTTTAAATTCTACAAATAACTATTAAGAGTGAACTAAGTTAGTTAATTGAGCAGATGTAACTTGGTGGAAGTTTAAGTATTTATAAACACCCTCTTTGTTTTTCTCTGTAATTTTCTTAGGTACAATTTCCATATATTCTTTAACAGATGGTAATCTTCCTAAAAGTGCAGTAACAGCAGCAACTTCAGCAGAACCTAAATAAACTTGAGAGTTTTTACCAAGTCTGTTATCGAAGTTTCTTGTAGATGTAGAGAATACAGCCGAACCTTCAGAAACTTGAGCTTGGTTACCCATACATAAAGAACATCCAGGGATTTCTAATCTTGCACCAGCAGCTGCAAAGATTGAATAGTAACCCTCTTCTGTTAATTGCTCTTTATCCATTTTTGTTGGTGGTGCAACCCATAGTTTAGCAGGAACTTCACCCTCACCTTTAAGTACTTCTCCTAAAGCTCTGAATAATCCAATATTAGTCATACAAGAACCTACGAATACTTCGTCGATTTTTTTAATTCTTTTTGGGTCATTGTTGATGTTTGTTAATGTATCAACATCATCTGGATCATTTGGACAAGCTAAGATTGGCTCAGTAATTGTATTTAAATCAATCTCGATGATTGCTTTATATTCAGCATCTGCATCAGGAGTTAATAATACTGGGTTTGCAATCCATTCTTTCATTTTATCCGCTCTTCTTTGAAGAGTTTTAGCATCTTCATAACCTTCTTCAATCATTTTCCCAATTAAAGCAATGTTAGATGATAAATATTCAATAATTGGCTCTTTAGATAATTGAACTGAACAAGCTGCTGCTGATCGCTCCGCTGCTGAATCTGATAATTCGAATGCTTGCTCAACTTTTAAATCTGGTAAACCTTGAATTTCAACGATTGTTCCAGCAAATACATTTTTCTTACCTTTTTTCTCAACAGTTAATAAACCATCTTGAATAGCTTGGTAAGGAATAGCATTAACTAAATCTCTTAAAGTAATACCTGGTTGCATTTCACCTTTGAATCTTACTAATACAGATTCTGGCATAGTTAAAGGCATCATACCTGTAACTCCAGCGAATGCAATAAGACCTGATCCAGCTGGGAATGAAATACCAATTGGGAATCTTGTATGAGAATCTCCACCAGTACCAACAGTATCTGGTAAACATAATCTATTTAACCATGAGTGAATAACACCATCACCTGGTCTTAATGTAACTCCACCTCTTGAAGAGATAAACTCAGGTAAAGTATGTCTTAATTTAATGTCTGCTGGTTTTGGGTAAGCAGCAGTGTGACAGAATGATTGCATAACCATATCAGCACCAAAAGATAATGCAGCAAGTTCTTTAATCTCATCTCTAGTCATTGGTCCAGTTGTATCTTGAGAACCTACAGTTGTAGCGATTGGCTCAACATACATACCTGGTTTAATACCTTCAACACCACAAGCTTTTCCAACCATTTTTTGAGCTTGAGTAAACCCTTTTCCATTATCAGCAGGTTGTGCAGCAGCGATAAATGCAGTTGAAGCACCTAAACCTAAAGCAGCTCTAGCTTTTGCAGTTAAACCTTTTCCAATAATTAAAGGAATTCTTCCACCTGCTCTCATTTCGTCTGTTAATGTATTTGGAGCTAAAGTAAATTTAGAAACAACTGCACCATCTTTTTCAATTACACCAGCGTATGGTTTAATTGTAATAACATCACCAGTTTCTAAAGCATCAACGCTAGCTTCGATTGGTAAACATCCTGAATCTTCTGCAGTATTAAAGAAAATTGGAGCAATAATAGAACCTAATACAACTCCACCTGTTCTTTTATTAGGAACACCTGGAATATCTCTTCCCATATGCCATTGAACAGAGTTAATTCCTGATTTTCTTGAAGAACCAGTTCCAACAACATCACCAACATAAGCTAAAGGGTGACCTTTTTGTTTTAATTCAGCCATTTTTTCTAATGGTTTTTCCATTCTTGATTGTAACATTGCAGTTGCGTGTAATGGAATATCAGATCTTGTAAATGCAACAGTTGCAGGAGATAAATCATCTGTATTTGTTTCACCAGGAATTTTATATACAGTTAAAGTCATTTCTTCTTCTAAAGCAGGTTTATTTGTAAACCATTCAGCATTTGCCCATGATTCAATAACTTCTTTTGCCTTAGCATTTCCTGCATCCATTAATTCTTTAACTTCATTAAATGAGTTATAAACTAAGATTGTATTTTTTAATTCATTTGCAGCAGCTTCCGCTACATCAGCAATTTTTAGTGCATCAACTAATGGAGTAACATTAAACCCACCCATCATTGTTCCTAAAATTTCAATAGCTTTTACTTTTGAAATTACAGAACAAGAAACTTTTCCTTGAACAATGTCGTTTAAAAATGCAGCTTTAACATAAGCAGCATCATCAACACCTGGATTAATTTTGTTAGTAAATAAATCTAAACAGTAATCAGCTTCAACAACTGGGTTAGCTTTTAGTAATTCTACTAATTCAACAGTTTGCTCAGCAGTTAAAGGTAATGCAGGTAAACCACCTTCATTAAGTCTTTCTTGTGTGTGTGCTTTATAATTAGCTAATAAACTCATATAATTATCTCCTCTTTTATTTTAGAAAGTTGCCTAAATTATATCATAAAGAGAAAAATAAACTTGTACAAGTTTTGTAAAAAATTGTACAAGTTTATTTTTATGTCTTAAAAAGTTACAGTTAAGCTTATTAATAGGATTTTATTTATTTTTTATTTTCGAATTTATATAGAATTTAACACTTTAATGTACAATTTCTGTACAAAAGATTTATTATTTGTTCAATAAGTTTCTAGTACTATTCATACAATAAAAAAAATAAAAAAAATCAAGAGAAAATAATGATAAAAGAACTTCAAAATAAGCTATATAATGATATTCCTCTAACAAAAATAATGGAAATAAAAATCCAAAACTACACTAACCAAGAATTAATAACAACAGCTTCTTTAGGAATTAACATAAATGATAAAGGCACAGCTTTTGGTGGAAGTTTATCTACTATAACTATTATTTCAGGATGGAGTTTGTCTTGGTTGATTTCAAAAGAGTTAGGATTTGATTCAAATAATATTGTAATCATAAAAAATGAAACAAGTTTTAGAAGACCAGTAACAAAAGATATAGTTTGCCACACCAAAAAACCATCATTAGAAGAAATTCAAATATTAAAAGAAAAATTACTAACAAAAAAAAGTGCTTCTTTAAAAATAAAATCAAAAATAATAGAAGATAATGAAACATGTGTGGATTTTGTCGGATTTTATGTTATAAAGTTATAAATAAAAAATTTAAAAAAATATAGGAATACAAATGACAAATATAGAAAAACTTGCAAAAATATTAAAAGAAGAATTAATCCCTGAACTAGATGAAAACCTAGAAGAGATTATGGACATAATTGATAGTGGTAATTGTTCAAAAGACGATAAAGATGAACTTAAATATCTTGAAGAGATGAAAACATATTTTGATGAAGTTGAACTAGATATTGAAAACAAAAATCTTACAGAAGAAGATGCTTTGGACATTTTGGAAGTTTTAGAAGATATGAGATTAGATAATAAAGGATAAACTATGCAACCTTACAACTTCAAAACATATAGTGAACTTTTTTTACATATATCAAACAACTATGATAATGAATATTTTTTAAACTATTTATCAAATGGAAAATATACAAATATTTCAACAAGTAATTTTAAAAACAAAGTTATTTGTCTAAGCCTTGCTTTGAAAGATTTGGGTATCCAAAAAGGTGATACGGTTGGAATTTTTGCTAATTCTTCACCTTTTTGGCTTATTTTTGATTTTGCTATTTTACAAGTTGGGGCTATTAGTATTCCTATTTTTGCAAATATTTCAACAACTAATCTTAATTTTGAGATAAAAGACTCTTCTATGAAATTTATGTTTATAGATTCACAAGAAAGGCTCAAAGACATAGAAAAAGAGAATTCACATCTTACTTTTATAACTCATAATTTTTGTATAAAAGAACCAAATTTTTATAACTTTGATGAGATTTTAGTAATTGGAAAACAGATTTGTGATTCTACTGGATTTACTTCTTTTGAAGCAAATCCTGAGGATATTTTTTCTATCATTTACACAAGTGGAAATACAGGAACTCCAAAAGGTGTGATGTTAAGCCATAAAAATATAGTTTCACAACTGCATGATATAAATAAACTTATTGATTTACCAAAAGAAGAAGTTGCACTTTCACTTCTTCCTTTGGCTCATATTTTTGAGAGAACTGTAATGAGTTATTATTTAAGTCGTGGAATTAGTATTTATTTTATAGATGATATTTCAAATGTTGCAAATCTTTTAAAAGTTGTAAAGCCTACTATAATAACAGCTGTTCCTAGGCTTCTTGAAAAAATATTTAATAAAATCAAATTGCAAATTTCTCAAAAACCTTTTATAAGTAGAGCTATTGCTTCTTTTGCTTTTGCCTATGCTTTAAAAGAAGATTTAAATAAAAATTCTCTTTTATTTAAGATTTATGACAAAATTATTTATTCAAAATTTAGAGAAATATTTGGTTCACGACTTGAAAAACTAATAAGTGGTGGAGCACCTTTATCAAAAGAAATAGCTCAATTTTTTGTAAATATCGGAGTTCCTGTTTATCAAGGATATGGCTTAACAGAGTTTTCGCCAGTTATTTCAACAAATTACCCAAATGCAAATAAAGTTGGTTCTTGTGGAAAAGTAATTCCAAGTGCAAAAGTAAAAATTACAGCAAATAATGAACTTCTTGTAAGTGGTGATTCTTTAATGATTGGTTATTTAAATCAAGAAGAATTAACAGCAAAAACTATAGATAAAGATGGTTGGCTTCACACAGGAGATGTGGCGTTTTTGGATGAAGATGGGTATTTATTTATAAAAAGTAGAATAAAAGATATATTTAAAACTTCAACTGGCGAATATGTAAATGCAGTTGAAATTGAACAAAAAATATCAACAAATAAATATATTGAGTTTGCAGTTGTAATCTCTCAAAATAGGAAATATACAACTGCCCTACTTTTTGTGGATAAAGAAAAATACGAAAATGCTAAAAAACTAAATAAGAATTTAACAATAGAAGAATATTATAATAAAGATGATATTCTAAAGAATATTTCCAACCATATAAATAGTGTGAATTCGGGTTTAAATAAATGGGAAAAAATAGTAAAATATAAAATCTTAACAAATGATATTTCCATAGAAACAGGAGAATTAACACCATCTATGAAAATCAGTAGAAGTAAAATTGAAGAAAAATACGCGAATATTATAAATAGTATGTATTAGGAGTTAAAAAGTGAAAGAAAGAATAGCTGTAATAGATGGTCTTAGAAGTCCAATAGCAAAAGCAAATGGAAAACTAAATGATATTAGTGCTGATACTTTAGGTGCAATCATCACAAAAGAGTTAGTTTTACGAAATGATTTAGATTATAAACAATTTGATGAAGTGATTATGGGAAATGTTGCCCAACCTGCAAATGCAGCAAATATCGCTAGAGTTATGGCAATAAGAGCCGGATTTCCACAATCAACACCAGCTTATACGGTTCATAGAAACTGCGCATCAGGAATGCAGTCAATTTCAAGTGCAATTGAAAAAATAAACTCAAATCAAGGGAGTTTATATTTAGTTGGAGGAATGGAATCTATGAGTAATATTCCTTTATTTTATAATGATGAATTTAAAAATTTAATCACAAAATTTAGCTATTCCAAATCATTGATTGAAAAAATAGAACTTCTAACTACTTTTAGACTAAGATTTTTAAAACCAACTATTGGATTGATCTCTGGTTTAACAGACCCAATTTCAGGGAAAATTATGGGGATTACAGCTGAGAATTTAGCAAATGAATTTAAGATAAGCCGTGCAGCTCAAGATGAATATGCTTTAAATTCTCATAAAAAAGCTCAAAAAGCCATAGAAAATGGAGTTTTTAAAGATGAAATTCATCCAATTATGACAAAAAATGTTTCAATGACAAATGATGATGGAATACGATTTAATCAAACAATTGAAAGTCTAAATAAATTAAATTCTATTTTCATAAGAGATGGAGGAACTGTAACTGCTGGAAATTCATCACAAGTTTCAGATGGAGCTTGTAGTTTGATTGTTTGTACAGAATCAAAAGCCAAAGAGTTAAACCTTGAACCAATAGGATTTATAAGTGATTATTCTTATGCTGGACTTGATGCACATAGAATGGGATTAGGTCCTGTTTATGCTACAAAAAAACTTTTTGATAAAACTGGAATTACTTTAAAAGATATTGATTTAATCGAAATGAATGAAGCTTTTGCTGCTCAAATTATAGCAAATCTAGAAGCTTTTAAATCGGAAGGGTTTTGTCAAAAAACTTTTAATAGTTCTGCCCTTGGAGAAATTAATGAATCTATTTTAAATGTAAATGGAGGAGCAATTGCCCTTGGACATCCAGTTGGAATGAGTGGAGCTCGAATTGTTTTAACAGCATTAAAAGAGTTAAAAAGAAGAAACAAAAATAAAGCATTAGCCTCACTATGTATTGGTGGCGGGCAAGGTGCTGCTTTCTTATTGGAGATATAATATGAGCAATTTAATAAATAACATAAAATTTGAAATTAACCAAGATATAGCAACTATAACTTTTGATTTAAAAGATGAAAAAATAAATAAATTATCTTTTGAAATTTTAAAAGAGTTTGATGAAAAACTAGATTTAGTACAAAATGACCACACAATAAAAGCTCTTTTAATTGATAGTGCAAAAAAAGATATTTTTATTGCAGGTGCTGATATAAAAGAGATTGAGCAATTAAAAAATTCAGAAGAAGTTTACAATGCTTTAATGGAAGTTCATAAAATATTCAATAAACTTGAAAATCTTTCAATCCCAACAATTGCTTATATAAATGGTGCTTGTATGGGTGGTGGACTTGAACTTGCCCTTGCTTGTAAATATAGAGTTCTAAGTACAAATGAAAAAACAAAATTAGCATTTCCAGAAATAAAACTAGGAATTTTTCCAGGCTTTGCAGGAACTATAAGAACTCCAAAATTAATTGGTCTTGTAAATGCTTTGGATTTAATATTAACTGGAAAAACTGTTGATGCAAAAAAAGCATATAAAATAAATCTTGCAGATGCAATTTTTGATGATGCTCAAAAAGAATTTATGTTACTTGATTTTATACAAAAAGCTATTAATAAAACACTTGGAAGTAGAAAAAGTTTTTATCTTTTAAATTATCCTCCATTTAATGAGATTATTTTTGCTAAAACTTTAAGAGATTTAGAAAACAAAATAAGCCCTGAGTTTAAAGCTCCATTTATTGCTCTTAATGTAATAAAAAATACATTGAATAAAGAATTAGATGTTGCTTTAAAAATAGAAGCGCAAGAATTTTCAAATCTTGCAGTTACTAAAGAATCAAAGAATTTAATAAAATTATTTTTCCTTTTTGAAAAATTAAATAAAAATTATGAAAGAACTTTAAACCCTATTTCAAATACTGCAATATTAGGAAATGGTGTTATGGGAAAAGGAATTATCTGGTTATTTTCAAAATATTTAAAAGATGTAAGAATTAAATTAAGAGATATTTCGCAAGCTCATGGAATAATAAAAGATGTTTCAAAAATTTATGAATATTTAGTAAAATCAAGAAAAATGACTAAAAATCAAATGGATTTTAAATTAAATACCATTTCATATACAGACAAATTTGATGGTTTTAAAAATATTCAACTTGTAATTGAAGCAATAATTGAAGATGAAAAAACAAAAAAACAAACATATAAACAACTAGAAGTTGTATTAAATGATACTGCAATTATTGCAACAAATACTTCTTCAATTTCTATTGAAAAATTAGGAATTGATTTAAAAAATAAAGAAAATTTCTTGGGAGTTCATTTTTTCAATCCAGTAAATTTAATGCCACTTGTTGAAGTAATCCCATCAAAATATACTTCAAAAGAAACAATAAATAAAGTTTTTGAACTTCTTATTTCTTGTGGAAAAACTCCAATTTTAGTAAAAGATTGTGCTGGTTTTATTGTAAATAGAATTTTACTTCCATATTTAAATGAAGCTGCTTTTATTTTAAGTGAAGGTTCAAAAATAGAGCATATCGACCACTTAATAAAAGAGTTTGGAATGCCAATGGGTCCATTTAAACTTGCAGATACAGTGGGAATTGATGTTGGATATAAGGTTGCAACAATTTTATATGAAGAGTATGGATATAGAATGCCCGTTGCTCCAATAATTGAAAAAATGTATGAAGCAAAATATTTGGGTAAAAAAAGTGAAACAGGTGGTTTTTATCAATATGATGGAAAAGATGATTATGTAAATGAACATGTTATTTCAATGCTACCAAATAATGGTAAGATTTTTGAAGATAATGAAATAGTTCAAAGATGTCTTTATATTATGATAAATGAAGCTTCAAGATGTCTTGAAGAAAATATCGTAACAGATGCTTCTATCATTGATTTTGCAATGATTACAGGAACTGGTTTCCCAGCTTATAAAGGTGGATTATTAACTTATGCAAATGAAGTTGGTTTAAAGAATATCTTAGAATCATTAAGAAAATTCGAAAAAGACTATGGAAACAGATTTGCACCATCTAATTTATTGATTAAATTAGTTAAAGAAGATGAAGATTTTGAAACAGGAGAGTTTTTATGGAAGCGTTAATTTTATTATTTATTGTATTAGTTTTTGGATTTTTTTCATTTCCACTTTACAGCTATTTTGCTTTAATTGCCGTTTACTCTTTTACATTTTTTGATGTAGGAATTACCTTTTGGTCAATATTTATAGTTCTTGGAGCTGTATTTTTAATTCCTTCATTAAGATTAAAACTAATCTCTAGCAAACTAGTAAGTTTTATAAATAAAAAAGGTTTATTACCAAAAATCTCAGCAACAGAAGAAGCAGCTCTTCAAGCTGGAACAAATTGGGTTGAAGCAGACTTTTTTAAAGCTCAAGTTAATTTCAAAGAGATAAATGCTCAAAAAGTTACCTTATTAACAAAAGAAGAACAAGATTTTTTAGACAATGAAGTAAATAAACTTTGTGAGATGACTACTGATTGGGAGATTTTCCAAAATAGAGATTTAAGCCCACAAGTTTGGCAATTTATCAAAGATAAAAAATTTTTTGGAATGATTATTCCAAAAGAGTATGGAGGTCTTGGATTTAGTGCGACTGCCCACTCAAGAGTTATTGAAAAACTTGTTTCAAGGTCTCAAGTTTTAGCAATTACAATCATGGTTCCAAATTCTCTTGGACCTGCTGAACTTATAATAAAACATGGAACACAAAATCAAAAAGATAAATATTTAAGTGATTTAGCACACGGTATTCAAGTTCCTTGTTTTGGATTAACTGAACCAAATGCGGGAAGTGATGCAACATCAATTACATCAAATGGTGTGATTTTCAAAGATGAAAATGGTGAATTAAAAATCAAATTAAACTTTGAAAAAAGATATATTACTTTAGGAAATATTGCCACTTTAATTGGACTAGCTTTTGTTTTAAAAGACCCTGAACATTTATTAGGAGACGTTGAAGATTTAGGAATTACTTTTGCTGTAATTGATTCAAAAACTAAAGGTTTAGATAATTCAAGACGACATGATCCACTTGGAATTCCTTTTGTAAATTCTCCACTTTATGGGAAAGATGTAGTTATTGATATGCAAAATATCATAGGTGAAACAGAAGGAATTGGAAAAGGTTGGCAAATGCTTGTTGAATCTTTATCAATAGGAAGAGGGATTTCACTACCAAGTGTTAGTTTAGGGGGAAGTAAATTAGCTTTAAATGTTACAGCTTCATATTGCCAACTTAGAGAACAATTTGGATTAAGTATCAACTATTTTGAAGGTGTTGAAGAAAAAATTGCAAAAATCGCAGCATTTTCATATATGTTAAATAGCGCAAGAAATTACACATTAGATGCAATTGATGATGGAGTAAAACCAGGAGTTATAAACTCTATTATGAAATATCATGCAACTGAAAAATTCAGAACGGTTATAAATGATGCAATGGATGTTTTAGGAGGAAGTGCAATTATTCGAGGTGAAAACAATCTTTTAGCTCATGCTTACTTTGCTATTCCAATTTCTATTACAGTTGAGGGAGCAAACATTTTAACAAGAAATTTAATGCAATTTGGACAAGGATTAATCAAATCTCATCCATATATTTATACAGAAATAACTACTTTAAAAAACAATAATATAAAAGGTTTTGATAAAGCTTTTTTTGCTCATATTGCTTTAGTTTTTAATGCATTTTGTAAATCTTTAGTTTATTATTTTACAAGAGCAAGATTGAGTTTCCAAAAAGGTGAGTTTAAAAGATATAAAGAAAAATTAACTTGGGTAAGTTGTGAATTTACCCTTCTAACAAATCTAGCTTTAGTTATTTTAGGACCAAGTCTTAAAAAAAGAGAAAATATAAGTGCTAGATTTGGGGATATTTTATCAAATTGTTATTTAATAACTGCGACTTTAAGAGAATTTGAAAATAATCCAAATGAACAAGATAAAGATTTAGTTGATTATATTTGTAATTATTGTTTTAATGAAATTCAAATAGCAAGAGAAGAAATCATTTCAAACATTGGATTTATAGGATTTTTACTTCCGCTTGTAAAAATAAATCCTTTTTCAATAAAAGCAAAAGATAAATTAAATGCAAAAATAGTAAAAAATCTAAATGATCAAAATTACTTAAAAAGCTTAACTTCAAGCCTATTTATATCTTCAAATGAAAAAGATAGGTTAAATGTAATTCAAGAAGCTGTAAAACAAAATAAAGAATGTGAAATAAGTTTCAAAAAACTAAAAGACGCAATTAAAAATGAAACTATCAAAAAAGATAATTTTGAAAATATGACAAATGAGCTTTTAGAAAAAAATATCTTATCAAATGAAGAAATAGAAAAAATGAAAAAAGCTCATGCTTTAAAACAAGAAGTAATAAGTGTTGATTCTTTTGAAGCAAATGAGTATAAAGAAAAGAGATGATAAAAAAAAACGATTTACTAATAAATATAAATGGTTATGTTTTAAGCCTTTTAGAAAAGATTTTAAATGCAAATATTGAAATTGTAGGCATTGAAAATCTTCCTAAAAATAATCCTAAATTATTTGTTGCAAATCATTTTACAAGAGCTGAAGCTATGTTAGTTCCTTATACTTTATACAATATAACTAATAAAAAAGTTGGGGTTATAGCTGATGATTCTTTATTTAAAAGTTTTGTAGGAACTTTTTTGGAAAATCTAGGAGCCATGAAAAAAAACTCTTTAAATAGAAATGAACATATTATTGGTGACTTAATAACTTCTTGTAAAGACTGGATGATTTTTCCTGAGGGAATTATGGTAAAAGAGAAAGATATTTCAAAAATTGATAACAATAATTATTGTGTAAAAATAAATGGTGCTTGTCAAAGGGTTTATACAGGAAGTGCCGTTTTTGCTTTGACTTCTCAATATTTTAGACAAAAATACTTTGATAAAACTCTAGAAAATTATGATGAATTTAGTAAAAAATATTTTATTGATGATTGTAAAGATATAAATCAAAATGAAACAATGATAATCCCTATAAATATAAGTTATTCAAATCTTAGAACTGGTAAAAACTTTTTAGTTGATATGGTTTCAAAACTATTTGAACCAATGGAAGAAAATTTCAAAGAAGAATTAGAAATAGAAAGTAACATAATTTTAAATTCAAAAATAACAATTAGAATTTTAGAACCTATTTCTACAAAAAGAATTTTAGAAAAATTATATAAAAAAAATTTAAATCAAGATAAAATAATAGATACTTTAAGATATGAAATAACTCATAATTTTATGAATAAAATATATGAATCTTTAAACATAAATTTTGATCACATTTTTATTTTAGTCCTATTTTTATATCCAAAAAAAGAAATAAAGATAGAACATTTAAAAAGATTAATTTATATAACTTTTTTTGAAATAAAACAAATGAAACTTTTTTATGATAAAGATATAAATGAGGATTTGATTAATTTAATTTCCTATGAAAAATTTAAAGCTTTTAATAGTGTTTTAGAAGTTGCATTAAATGATAAAATTTTAGAAATAAATGAAATTGATTGTTATAGATATTTAATAAATAAAGAGCTTTTACTAAATAGCTACACACATAATACTATACGATTAAAAAATATTTTAAGAGTAATTTTAAATGAAATTTTAATCCAAGATGATGTCGTAAATCTTGTAAAAAGTTTTGTTTTATATAATGAAGAAGAAATAAATAGTAAACTCGTAGATATTCTAAAAGTTGAAGAAAATCAAGAATTTGAAGATTCATATGAAAGATTTAAAAATCGTAAATGCATAAAACCAATAGAAATTGGAAAACATAAATACTTTGATGATCCCAATTCAAATAGTTGTGTAATTGCAATTCACGGATTTTCTTCAACACCAAAAGAGATGGAAAAACTAGCCTTGTTTTTAAATCAAAATGGTTTTAATGTTCAAACACCTAGACTAGCAGGTCATGGAACAGTTCCTGAAGATTTAAAAGAAAAAGTTTGGCAAGATTGGTATAAATCTATTTCAAGATCAATAATAATAGCAGCACTGCAATATAAAAAGGTTTATATTATTGGCTTCTCAACTGGCGGATTATTAGCTTTATTAAGTACAAAAAAAGATTATCAAGAGTTTGTTAGTGTTGTTTGTATAAATGCAGCTCTTCACTTAAATGATTTAAGAATAAAAACTCTACTTCCAGCAATATCATTTTGGAATGATATTGTAAAAGCTTTCAATAGTGAAAAATATACAAAAGAGTATGTAGATAATTTTCCTGAAAATATAGAAGTAAATTATAATAAACACTATATAACTTCAATTGAACAACTAAGTTTATTAATGGTAAAAACAAGAAAAATTCTTCCAAAAATTAAAAAACCCATTTTAATTATTCAAGGGAAAGATGATCCTGTTGTAAATTCAAGTTCTGCTCATGAAATATTTGAAAATATAGAATCAAGATATAAAAGTCTTAAAATTATAGAAGCAAAAAGTCACGTAATTGTTAATAATAAAAACACTGAAGAACTATTTCAAACGATTTTAGAGTTTATAAATAAAGGGGAAAAATAAAAATGCACAAAACTATATTTTTAGCAATTGCTACATTGATTATAATAGCTGGTTGTACTTATAAAACACCATATACAAATAGATCACAAATGATATTTATGTCACAAAAAGAAGAAATGGCATTAGGTGAGAAGTCATATAAAGAATCTTTATCTCAATCAAAGATTATAACAGGTACTAAAGATGCAACAAGAATAAAAAATATTGGTGCTAGAATAGCCAAAGTTGCAAATAGAAATGATTTCCAATGGGAATTTAATCTTGTTGAAGATGAAGCCATAAATGCATTTTGTTTACCTGGTGGAAAAGTTGTAGTTTATACAGGTATTTTACAAATGGCAAAAAATGATGACCAACTTGCAACTGTAATTTCTCATGAGATCGCCCATGCATTAGCTCGTCATGGTGCAGAAAGAATGAGTTCATCAATGGTTCAACAAGGACTCCAAGTTGTTGGAAATATTGCATTAGGAGTGACAGCTCCTCAATATCAAAATTTATTTAATCAAACTTATGGAGTTGGAACGCAACTAGGAGTTATGCTTCCTTATGGAAGAATGCAAGAGAGTGAAGCCGATGAAATTGGGATTTATTTAATGTCTCAAGCTGGATACAATGTGAATGAAGCTCTTAAATTTTGGGAAAACATGAGTGAAGGTAAAAAAGAAGGAAGTGATTTCTTCTCAACTCACCCTAGTTCTACAAATAGAATAAGCGATATTCAAAAGGTAATTGCAAAATTACCGAAATCATAAAAAATAGATAGAAAAATAAAATATAGGAAAATTCCTATATTTTAAAAAAAGTGTTAAGCGATATTTGTATAAACAGCTTGAACATCATCATCATCTTCAAGTTTTTCTATTAATTTTCCAATATCTTCTTGTTGAGCTTCTGTGAATTCTTGAGGATTATTTGCAATTCTTTTTAATTCAGCTTTTGTAAGTTCAATTCCTAACTCTTCAAATTTTTGATTCATATTTCCAAAATCTGTATAATTTGCATAAGCTAAAACTAAACCATCTTCCTCATCAATCTCTTCAAGACCAGCATCAATAAGTTCTAATTCTAACTCTTCAAGTTCCATATTTGCAGGTTTTGTAAATTCAAAAATTGCTTTTCTATCAAAGAAAAACTCTAAAGAACCTGTAGGTACCACTTGTCCTTGCGTTTTATTAAAGTACATTTTTACATTTGCAACAGTTCTTGTATTATTATCTGTTGCTGTTTCAACAAAAATTAAAACTCCATGAGGACCTTTTCCTTCAAAGTTTACTTCAGCAAAATTTGCAGAATCTTTTCCACTTGCTCTTTTAATTGCGGCATCAATATTTGTTTTTGGCATATTTTCAGCTTTAGCATTTAGAATAGCAGTTCTTAATGCTGAATTCATTTCAGGATCTGGAACTCCTGCTTTTGCTGCCATTTCAATTGCTTTTGCTAATTTTGGGAAAATTCTTGACATATTTCCCCATCTTTTCATCTTAGCAGCTTTTCTATACTCGAAGGCTCTACCCATAATAACTCCATTTTGTTTTTCAAAATTTTTGCCATTATATCAGGTTTGTAATAAATACTTTATAAGTAAAGGGCTCCTCTAAAAATCAAGCAAAGAAAGCAAAATAATAAACTATAATAAAAGTGAGTATTGTATGGCTGGATTATTTGACTATGAGTATCAATTAGATGAAATTAAAAAGCATCAACCACCATTAGAAAAATTGAATGTAATTAGGCTTTATATGTTGATGCATCATTTTTCAGTTACACAACAAAAAGAAAATAGTAAGCACTCTAAGACCAGAATATTACGGAACTTTTAATGTAAAAAGATAGTGAGTAAACCCCAAAATAGAAGGTTTATTTACTAATAGAGATATTACATATATATCAAATAGAAACCCAAAACTTGGATTGCTGTGGCACATGGACTGCGGAAGTCAGTATTCATCTTCTTCAAATTTAAAGAGTTTTCAACGATTATGTATTAAAAATCAGCTAATTAATGTAAAATTCTGTTTTCGAAAAAAAAATGTAAAATTTACAAAGGAAAAAATCAAAATGAAAAAAATATTAACTATCTCTTTATTATCAGCTACATTGTTATTAACTGGTTGTACAAATTCTGGATTAGGTGTTAATCCATCTTCTAGTGCGACAATAAAACAAGTTTTTGAAGTTGGGACTATTCAATCTTCACAAAAAGTATTAATTGATGAAGGTTCAATGAACACTACTTTAACAGGTGCTGGAATTGGAGCTGTGGGTGGTGCATTAATTGGAAGTGCAAAAGGTGGAAAAAATGCTGCTGTTGGTGGATTAATAGGAGCTGGAGTTGGAGCATTAGCAGGATTTGCAGGTGGAAAAATGGCTAATAACAACGAAGTAGAAGCTTATGAAGTAACTATTAAATCAGAAAATGGAAGACTTTATAAAACATATATAAAAAATGATTTACCTGCTGGAACAAGAGTAGAATTCTTAGTAAGAGAAGATGGTACAGTAACAAATATTGATGTGAAAAAACCTGGTAAAAGTATAAATTAAATTTACAAGAGTCTGTTTTTTAATAGGCTCTGTAAAAATCAAGTTAGTTTCTAATTGTATAATTAAAATAATCTATACCACTAAAATTTATATACTCTTCAATTGTTCTTGAATTACCCTCAATCCATAAATACTACTATTTAATTTACCAATAATTAATTTTTGAATTCTATCTTTTGCCTTTTTTATAAATAACTTGACCATCTTCACTAAGGGTGAAATAATAAGGATAGATAGAAATAATTGGTCTTTCAGATTTTTTCAATAAAATTTCATATTGATTAATAATTAGCACTTAATCATTGTTTCTATATATTTAGAATATAATGCGGGTTATTAAAAAAAAGGGCTAATTTGAAAAATCATATTTTTATACTATTACTAGTAACTTTTAGTTTTGCAAATGAAAATAATAGCACTAGTAATAATGATTTTGACAATGAATTTGATTCTGAGTTTTCAACAAATAAAGAAGAAATATTTGATCCACTAAGTGGTTATAATAGAATAATGACTACATTTAATGATAAAACTTTTATTTATGTTTTAAATCCCATATCAAAAGGTTATGCATATATAACTCCTGAACCAATCCGAATAGGAATTAATAATTTTTTTGAAAATATTATGTTTCCAGTTAGGTTTACTAATAATTTATTACAACTAAAATTTCAAAATTCAGCTGAAGAATTAGGTAGATTTTTAATTAATACACTTTGGGGATTGGGTGGTTTTTTAGATTCAGCAACCAATGAACTTCATATGAATGCACATAAAGAAGACTTTGGTCAAACTTTAGGTTTTTATGGAGTGGGAGAAGGATTCCCTGTTGTATTACCATTTTTAGGACCATCAAACTTAAGAGATATTGCGGGACTTACTGGTGATGCTTTTGTTAGCCCACTAACTACAACAGGAAATGAAGATATACAATATAAAATTCCAAATACTTTTGAAGAACAAATGGCAATTCAAACATTTAATGCAATTAATTCAACCTCTTTAAAACTTGGACAATATGAATCATTAAAAAAAGATGCTTTAGACTTATATCCATTTTTAAGAGATATTTATACACAAGCAAGAAAAAAACAGATTGAGGAATAAAAAATGAAATTAAAAAATTTATTTAAAATTTTATTATTAGTTGGCTTTATTATTACATCGGCAAATGCTTTAAAACAAGACGAAATACAAGGTATAATGACAAAAAAGATTGATAATGTTTTAAGTATCCTAGAACAAAAAAGTTTACCTATAAATAAAAAAGGTGAACAAATCATTAAAATAATTGATGAAGTTTTCGACTATGAACTAATGGCAAGAATTGCTCTTGGAAAAGAAACTTGGGATACATTAAATGAGCAAAAACAAAAAGAGTTTACAAAAATATTTGAAACAAAATTAAAGAATTCATATATTGAAAAGTTAGAGTTATATAATGACCAAAAAGTAAAAATTCTAGGTTTAAATCCATATAAGAATGCAAGATTACAACTAGAAACTGAACTTTTAGGAAAAGAAGGTACTTATAAAATAAACTATAATTTTTATAACAAATCAAAAGACAATATTGAACAATGGCTAATTTATGATGTTGATTTAGTAGGAGTTAGTATCATTCAAACATATAGACAACAATTTTCAGGTTTATTAAAAGAAAAAACTTTTGATGAAATGTTAGTTTTACTTGAAAATCCAAATACGAAGTAATGGTAAAAAAAATATATGATACTTTTATTTTAAAGTATCCAATTCTAGTTTTATTACTTTTATCTTTATTTGTTTCTATTTTGGGATATTACTCTACAAAAGTAGAAGTTGATGCTTCAGCTGAAACTTTACTTTTGGATGATGATAAAGATTTAAAATTTTTTAGAGAAATTAATAAAAGATATAACAATTCAAATTTCTTAATTGTAACTTTTACTCCACATGATGATTTACTTTCAAATCAAAGTCTTGATACTATAAGAACTCTTTCAAAAGAATTTTTAACTGTTAAAAATATTGAAGGTGTTGAGTCTATTTTAACAGTTCCTTTACTTCAATCTCCGATTAGACCTATTTCTGATTTAGTTGCAGGTGTTGACTCTATGGAAACTAAAGAATTTGATAAGGAACTTATAAAAAATGAGTTTTTAACCTCCCCTTTATACAAGAATGCTTTAGTAAGTGCTGATTTTAAAACAACTGCCTTAATTCTAAATATAAAAAATGATACAAAGTATTTTGAGCTTCTAGAAAAAAGAAATTCTTTATCAGCAAAAGAAAAAGAAGAAAATATTACAAAAGAAGAAAAAATTGAGTTAGAAAAAACACTTATTGAATTTAAAAATTATCGAGATTTAATAAGAAAAAACGATACTCAAAATATAGAAAATATAAGAAGTATTATAAAAAATCATGAAACTAATGGAAAAATATTCCTAGGTGGAGTAAATATGATAGCAAGTGATGCTATTAGTTTTGTAAAAAATGACCTTCTTATTTATGGTATTAGTTTAGTTTTAATATTTATATTTATTTTGTGGTATATATTTAGACGGCTAAGATGGGTGATAATTCCTCTTCTAATTTGTTTTATATCTATTATTTCAACAGGTGGTATTTTAGGGCTATTTGGCTGGGAAGTTACTGTAATATCTTCAAATTTCATTGCCTTACAATTAATAATTACTATGTCAATTGTTATTCATTTAATTGAAAGATATAGAGAATTAAATATTAGATATAAAAATGCAAGTCAATATAAATTAGTTATTAATACTGTTTTATCAAAATTAATACCTTGTTTTTTTGCCATTATTACTACCGTTGTAGGATTTGCTTCTTTAATTTTGTCAAATATTGAACCTGTTATAAATTTAGGTCTTATGATGAGTATTGGGATTATTATCTCACTTATTTTATCATTTATCATTTTTCCAATTCTTTTATTAATTATAGGAAAAAAAGATGAATTTGAAAAAGAAAATACAAACTCATCTTTTACAGAAAAATGTTCATATATTGTTGAAAACTATGGAAAAACAATAATTGTTGTAACTATTATTAGTGTTATATTTTCAATAACTGGAAGTTCAAGACTTTTTGTTGAAAATAGTTTTATCAATTATTTTAAATCATCAACAGAAATTTACAAAGGAATGAAAGTAATAGATGAAAATCTTGGAGGAACAAGTCCTCTTGATATTATTATTAAATTTAAAGACGAAGAAAAAGTAGCTACACTGAAAAATGAAAATCAAGATAAATATATTGATTTTGAAAATGAATTTATTGAAAAAAATGATGATAAACAATATTGGTTTAGTCAAGATAAAATGGATACGATTATGGCTATTCACAATTATTTAGAAGCTATTCCTGAAATTGGGAAAGTTCAATCATTAGCTACACTTTTAAAAGTTGGTGAAATTTTAAATAAAAATGAAAGATTAGATGGTATAACTTTAGCCTTATTGTACAATCAATTACCACCTAAATATAAAGATATGATACTTTCTCCTTATATAAATATTGAAAAAAATGAAGCTAGAATTACAATGAGACTTATAGATTCAAATCCAGATTTAAGAAGAAATATTTTATTAACAAAAATCAACACTGATTTAAGAGAGATTATTAAAAATAAAGAGACAACTTATAGATTATCAAATCTAATGGTTTTATATAATAATATGCTTCAATCATTATTTAATTCTCAAATATCGACACTTGGTGCATCTATTGTAATTTTATCTATTATGTTTTTTATATTATTTAGATCATTTAAAATAGTTTTTATTGCATTAGTTGCAAATGTAACTCCAATTTTTCTTCTTTTTGGAATTATGGGTTGGCTAAATATCCCTTTAGATATTATGACTATTACGATTGCAGCTATTGCTATTGGAATTGCTGTTGATGATACTATTCACTTTATTCATAGATTTGAAGAGGAATTTAAATTTGATAAAGATTATGTAAATGCTATGAGAAGGTCTCATCGTGGGATTGGACATGCTATGTATTACACAACTATAATAATAGTAATTGGTTTTTCTATTTTGATGTTATCAAATTTAGTTCCAACTATTTATTTTGGATTATTAACAGGTATTATTATGATAAATGTATTAGCAGCTGATTTATTACTTTTACCAAAATTATTATTAATGTTAAAACCATATGAAAAATTAAAGGAAATTACGAAATGAATGTAGCAATATATTGTGGTTCTTCTTTAGGAAATAATAAAATTTATGAAGAATCAACAAAACTTTTAGCTCAAAAATTAGTGCAAAAAGATTTTAAAATAGTTTATGGTGGTTCATTACAAGGATTAATGGGAATTATTTCTAATGAATCATTAAAATTACATAACAGTGTAACAGGTGTAATAACACACGATTTAGTTTCAAAAGAACTCGAAAATAAAAATATAACAAAAATTTATAAAGTTGATACAATGAATCAACGAAAAGAAAAAATGGCTGAACTTTCAGATGCATTTATTGCAATTCCGGGAGGTTATGGAACTTTTGAAGAAATTTTTGATGTTATAGCATCTGCTCAAATTGGTTATCATAAAAAGTCTTGTGCTTTTTTTAATATAAACGGTTATTATAATTATTTGCTTAAGTTTCTAAGAAATTGTGAAAAAGAGGGATTTATCAAAAAAGATTATGTTGATATGTTAATTATTTCTGATGATATAGATGAAATAATAGAAAAGATATCTACATACAAAGCTCCAAAAGATAAATGGATAAAATAAGAGTTTTTTAATCATATTTATATTTTGTTAACCTTTTATTTAATAAAGGTTAATGCATAGATATTATAATTGCTTTACAAGTTGATTATAACTTAATTGCGATGTTAAGATTTAATTTAACTTATTTCTCCTCCTAAAATATACAAACCTAAAGGGAAGCTAATAACGCTTCCCTTTTTTATTTAATCTAATAATCTACAAAATTTAAATCTAGGGAAAATTTAATGAAAAAATATATTTTATTTGATAATGATGGCGTTTTAGTTCATACTGAACCTTTATATTTTAAAGCAAATATAATAGCTTTAGAAGAGTATTTTAATATCTCATTAGAGTTTGAAGAGTATATGAAAATAATGAGTGAAGGAACTACCGTATGGCAAAAAGCATTTGAAAAAGGCTTTTCTTCACATGAAATAGACAAAGCTAGAAATCAAAGAAATTTATATTATCAAAACTTCTTAAGAACTGAAAATATTTTAATACCTCAAGTAAAAGAAGTACTTGAAAAATTATCAAAAAGATATAAAATGGGAATAGTAACAACTTCAAGAAGAGTTGACTTTGAAATAATTCATAAGAATTTAGGAATTGTTGATTATATGGATTTTGTGCTTTGTGAAGAAGATTACAACTATGCAAAACCACACCCAGAACCTTACTTAAAAGGATTAGAACTCTTTAAAGCTAATAAAGAGGAAACTATTGTAATTGAAGATTCAACAAGAGGTTTAACGGCTGCTTATAAAGCAGGAATTGAATGTGTTATTGTAAAAAATGAATTCACAATAACACAAGATTTTTCAAAAGCTAGTTATTTTATTGATGATTTAGCTCAATTGGAAACTATTTTAAATTAGTTTTCAATTGCAATTTTAATATATTTTTCTATCTCTTCTTTTGAAGTTTTTCCTACAAATTTTTTTACAAATTTTCCATCTTTTGAAAATAAGAACATTTCAGGAACTTTTTTTACATCACCTAACTCTTTAGCTAATCTAAAATTCTCTTCACCCATTGTAATTGGATAATTAATTCCATGTTTTGCAATAAATTCAAGTATCTCTTCTTTTGTTTTATCTTGTTCAAATAAAACAGAAACAATTTCAAAATTATCTTTATATTTTTCTTTTATTTCTTTAAGTACAGGAATTTCCTCAATACAAGGAGGGCACCAAGTTGCAAAAACATCTATCATTACAGCTTTTTTTCCTTTAAATTCATCAAAATCTAAACCATTATCTGTGCTTTTAAAGCTTATGCTTTTGTCACTTGTTGTGATTAAATTAAATGATTGCGGAACAAATTCATATTTATTATCTTGTAATGATTTCTTTGCAACTACACTACTATCAATAGGTGATTTTGAATCACAACCATTAAATAAAAAACCTAAAAACATTAAACCTATTAAAAAATTCTTTTTCATTATTTTCCTAAATTTGATAATTCTTGTATTAAATTTCTAGCTTCTTCTTTTTCAAAAAAGATATTCATTGATAACTCAGAATTTACCCGTTTAAGAAATTTTATTCTTTCTTGAAATTGTAAATCTTTATTATCTTCATATTTTTCTAAAATTTCTAAAAGCTCAACTCTATAATTTTGGATTAATTCATCTTTTTTTACAGCTTTTGGCTTTACAAAAATCGTTTTATTTTTTCTAAGATAAATATAAACAACTGTAAAAAAGGCACTTAAAATAAGTGCAATATAAATATCCATAAAAATTTCCTTTTATTTATAAATTTCAGATTCAACTAAATCAAATAAATCTTTTTCAGATAATCTTACTAATTTTTTACTATTAACAAAAATTGTTGGTGTTCCTCTTACATTTAAAGCACTTGCATCTTTCGCATCAATATCTAAGATTTCATCTATTTTTGGATTTTTCATATCTTCTTTTAATTTATCAATATTTAAACCTTCAATTTGTTCTAAATATGTCCATAATAATTCTGGTTTTTCATTATTGTGTTGCGCCCAAATTGGTTGTTTTTCAAAAATAACACTTAAAACTTCTTCATATTTATTTTGCTGTCTTGATGCTTCAAGAATTTTTACAGCAAATTTAGAATTTTTATGATTTGCTAAATATCTAACCACTAATTTTATATCTGAATAATGTTCTTTATAAACTTTTCTCATTATTGGATGGAAAAGCGCGCAAGATTCACATTCTGGGTCTAAAAATTCAACTACTTCAATATTTTTTTTATTATCTCCAAAAGACATAGAATGCTCTTTTACTAAAGATACTTTATTTGAAGAAACTATTAAAGCTTCTTTACTATTTTGGCTATTTTTATAAAAATATGTTAATCCCAAAAATGTAATAATTAAAACGAATAAAGATATTACTACTAATTTTTTATTTTGCATTGATTTCCTTTTTTAAAATTATTAATAAAATAAGAATGATAGTATAAGCAAAAAAAGATAACAAAGGAATTGTAATAAACCCAAACCAATTAAGATAATCAACAGAGCAAGGTATTCCTTGAACACAAGGAGATAATTTTTCAGGAATTATTTTAAACATTAATAAATTATGATAAACAGAAATACTCCAACCAATAATCACTAAAGGAAAAGCATATTTGAACATTTTATCATCAGGAAATAGTAGATTTATTAAAAAAATAAACACTAAAGGATAAATAAATATTCTTTGATACCAACATAATGAACATGGAATAAAATTCATAATTTCTGAGAAAAAAAGACTTCCAAAAGTTGCAATTAATGAGACTAAAAAAGCAAAAAAAACAAAGGTCAAACTCTTTGAGTTTGACCTTGAAGATAAATCAGCAGACATAAGAATTAAGCTCCTCCGCCAATTTCTGAGTTTAATTCTGCATGAATTGGATTTCTAGGAATTGAGTCACATAAAGCAACAGATTCATTTAAAGCTTTTAAAAAATCTTCTATATTTTCATAAGGAATTTCAACTTCTGAAGTTTTTGTTTTTCCATGAGAAAAAATAGCAATACTTACAACTGGGCTACTATATTCACCATAAGGTTTTTCTACATGTTCGATTCTTAAGGTATCATCTGTTGAATGCGCTAACTTAAAAGTTTTTACTTCAATATGTTTTGATGGCATAATATACTCCTTTTATTTTAATAAGTTAATTGTAACAAAAAAAACATTATTAATGAAATTTTTTTTATTTAATAGAAGTTGCCGTTAAAAAAAGATAATTTTTCCCAGTCAAAGTAACCCTATATTTTTTTTGTTGAAGATATTTTTTACAAAAATATACATCTTTATATAAAACAGATTGTTCACTATAAGAATAATTTGCAGCTTTCGCTCCATAAATCATCTCACCATTTATCCATCTACAATTGGGAAAACCCAAAATAATAGAACCTTTATCTTCTAAATAATTTTGTATTAAATCCATAAATAAAAGTTTAAAATTTAAAGAAGAACTTTGCAGCGTTCCAATAGAAATAATTAAATCTGACTTTTTTAGATTTAGTTCATTTAATTTATTTATATCATGATTAAAAAAATTAAAATTTTCATAAGGAAATCTTTTTTTAGCAAAATCAATAGCACTTAATGAATAATCAACTCCTACAAAATTCATCTGCTTAAAAATATCTTCATTTACCATTTCTTTTATTATTTCAAACTCATCTGCTTTATTTATTCCTAAATTTAAAATATTAGTTTTTTCTTCTATTTTTACATTTTTCAAAGCATTCATATAAGCATATAAAAAAGCTGGTTCCTCATTTTTATTTATTCTAAAAAAAGTTGATTTTTCACCATATTTTTCATTTTTTTCATCATTTAAATCTTTATGGAATGAATCATTTTTATTTAATTTTTGGAGTTTAATTACAACTGTATTTAAGGTTATTGAGCTAATTAACATCTTACAAAATAATAACTCAGCTAAATCACACCAAGATTTATATGACCTATAAATAAACTCTTTATTTTCAATTTTTAGTATTTCTCCTGCATAAATATCAATATTTACATCTGGATTTAATACTTCAAATAAAATCTCATCTTTATTTTGTAGTTCTTTTTCTAAATAAGAAATTATCACTAACATCGATTCATTGGTAAATTTTTTCATTTTTTCTCACATAATTTTTTTTGATTATAGTATATTTCATATAATTATCATATTGTTACTTTTTTACTTATTTAATTTATACACTTTTTATACATTTTATTTCATCATTAAATGATGGAGTAATTGTTACAAAAAGTAAACTACACTAACAAAAAATAAATATTAAGTAGCATAAAGCAAAATAACTATCTTAATATTAGTAATTTTTATAGAAAAGTTATCAAAAAATGGTAATATTACGCAATTAATTATAAAAAAAGGAAACTGTGTTGAGATATATTATCTTAGGGCTTATACTTGCTGGACTATTTCAGGTGTTTTTTTGGATTACGCAAGACAATAGAATATCGTTAAAGCAAGATGCATCGGAAAGAATTGAATCACTTTCATATTCACCATATGAAGGGTATGATAAAAAAGTATTATCACCTAAACAAATAGAAGAAGATATTGGTATTTTGTTAAATTTTACCAATAAAGTAAGAACTTATTCTACGGCTGATGCTAAAGTAATTTTAGAAGAAACTTCTAAAACTAATATGATGGTTGATTTAGGCCTTTGGTTAAGTGGCGATTATGAAGAGAATTTTTTAGAGATTCAAAGAGCTGTAAAGCTTTTGGAAAAATATCCTAATAATATCAATAATGTTATTGTTGGAAATGAAACTTTACTTAGAACAGATTTAAATGCTGCTGAGTTAGGTGCTTATTTAGATTTCATGAGAGAATTTACTAATAAACCAATCACTACTGCGGAAGTTTGGCATAGTTTAGTTAAATATCCTGAAATTGGAACTCATGTCGATTTTATTATGGTACATATTTTACCTTATTGGGAAAAAATTCCGATTGATAGATTTAATGAATTTATGATTGAAAAATATACTCTAGTTGAAAAACAGTATCCAAATAAAAAAATAACAATTGGGGAAACTGGTTGGCCAAGTCACGGTTATAATTTCAACGGTGCTGTTCCTGGTTTAAAAAATCAAGCTATTGCAATAAGAGGATTTTTAAATCTTGCAAAAGAAAAAAATTGGTCTTACAATATAGTTGAAGCTTTTGATCAACCATGGAAAGGTTATGATGAGGGTAATGTTGGACAATATTGGGGAATATTTACTTCAGATAGAGAGTTAAAATTCTTTTTAAATGGTGATATTGAATTAAATCAATATTGGTTTTACCAAATGATTGCTGCAATTATTATTGGAGCTTTATTAACACTATTTGGATTAAGAAACCAAAGAGTAAACCTAAATCATGCATTAGCTTATGGTATTGCTGCTCAAGGTATGGCTTTTGGTATTGTTATGGATATTACTTATCCATTTATAAATTATATGAATTTTGGTATGTGGGTTATGTGGAGTATGGGAACATTTTTAATGATTCCACTTGTTGTAATCACACTAGCAAAAGCAAATGAATTATTTAAGGTTTCAATTGGAATTCCTCCGGAAAGATTGGTTCCACTTGATTTAAGATCAGAAAATATTCCATTTGTTTCTATTCATGTTCCAGCTTATAAAGAGCAACCACATGTTTTAGCTGAAACATTAAGAGCTTTATCAAGATTAAAATATCCAAATTATGAAGTTCTTGTTATTATTAATAATACACCGGAAGAATTCTACTGGAAACCAATTGAAGAGTTATGTAAAGAACTTGGTGATAAATTTGTGTTTATGAATATCACTTGTACTGGATTTAAAGCGGGTGCATTAAATGCAGCATTAGAAAAAACAGATAAAAGAGCTGAAATTATCGCTGTTATTGATGCTGATTATGTTGTTGAATCTCCTTGGTTAGTTGATTTAGTTCCATTATTTGATGATCCAAAAGTTGCAATTGTTCAAGCTCCTCAAGATCATAGAGATGGTAAGGAATCAATACTTAAAGCGGCAATGAATGCAGAATATGCAGGTTTCTTTGATATTGGTATGATTGATAGAAATGAAGAAAATGCTATCGTTGTTCATGGAACAATGGTTATGGTAAGACTTAGTTCTATGATGGAAGTTGGTGGTTGGGGGACTGATACTATTGTTGAAGATAGTGAATTAGGTCTTAGACTATTTGAAGCTGGATATATAGCACACTATACAAATAGAAGATATGGTTATGGATTACTTCCTGATACATTTGAAGCATTTAAAACTCAAAGACATAGATGGGCTTATGGAGCTATTCAAATTCTTAAAAAACACTGGAAAGAATTTAAACCATCATCTAAATCATTAAGTCCTAGACAAAAAAATAAATTTGTTGCTGGATGGTTTTTCTGGTTAAGTGATGCAATGGGTCCTGTAATGGCGGTTATGAATATAATTTGGGTTCCTGTTATTATATTTGTTGGGGTTACAATTCCAACAATTCCTTTAACTATTCCAATTATTACGGCATTTTTAGTAAATATTTTACATACATTTATTTTATATAGAATGAAAGTAAGAGCTACTTTAAAAGATACTGTTCTAAGTTCTATTGCATCTATGAGTTTACAACTTATTATTTTTAAAGCTGTATTTGATGGATTTGTAAAAGATGGTTTACCATTTAAAAGAACTCAAAAAGGTGGAAAAGCTAAAAAAAGTGATAATCCAGTTAAATATGAAACTATTTTAGCTATATTATTATTAATTGCATTTTTTGCTTTAGTTTTTACAAACTTTACAGGAATTGTAGAGATTTATGTATTTGCAGCAACTATATTTATTCAAAGTATTCCTTATATCTCAGCTATTATAATGAGATATTTAGAACTATCTTCTATCAAAAATCAAAAGCCTTAATTTAGGCTTTTGATTTATAATTTTTCTTCAAAATATATCTTTCTTTCGTTTCCTAATTAGATTTTAAATCAGGGAAATTATCTTTTATTTTTTGCATAAATTCTACACTTGGGTCATGTTTAATTGTTCTATAATTTGGATTTTTTTCCAAAAATAAAGGATGTTTTTCAAAATTTTGATATTCATAATGTCCAATTAAATACTCAATAGTTTTATATTTTTCTTTTAAATATTTAACTAATTTAATATTTGCTTTTAACTGTTCTTTAGTTAGCTCTTTTTTATTTCCACCAACATTTTCAATTCCAATACTTGAAAGATTTAAGCCAATTACATGTCTTGCCATATTAGTTTCACTCATTAAAGAATAAATTGTTCCATTAGAATCTACTAAAAACTGAGCTGAAACATTTAGGTTTCCAGCATTAGTTATATCTTTTCTATCTGATAATAAAATTTCTGGGTTTAATCTATTAAATGATTCTATTAAATTATCACATGCAGTGTGATGAATAATTATTATTTTTGGAATAATACTTATATCTTTTACATCCAA
>JAQVLW010000098.1 GCA_028703945.1 Aliarcobacter sp.
TTGGTGGAGAAGACGGGGTTCGAACCCGTGTCTTAAAATGCTTAACTTTAATATCTGTACATGCTTTTTAGTAGTTTGATTTAATTTAAATAAAGTACAACTAAACTTTAAGTAAACGATCCTTTATTTATTAGTCTTGACTTAAAAGATAATTATCAAGATATATCTGTTTGTTTTGTTATACTTCAAACCCTACTCTAACAGCTAATCTGTAGGTGAAGCAATACCCGTTTCAATTAAGAAACGAGGGGAGCTTACGCTGCAACCCTCATAGGTATATAATTTGTATTGTTTGCGATTAAACGTTTTTGAGCCTTTTAACGATATGCTCATACCGACATGCAACTAAAATCAACACACTCTAATCGAAGCCAAAACTTCCCCATAAGTTGAATTCGAAGTCTACATAACTAATTATTAAAAACATGTTAATTGTAATCAAATTGTTACTAAATGGTAATTTTAAACTATTTTATCCATTCTTATATTTAAAAATAGTACAATAAATACATAAAAATATATCGGAGTGAATAATGAGCAAAAAAGGTATTTTAATTATTGGGGCAGGTGGAGTAAGTAGAGTTGCAACTGTTAAATGTGCAATGAATATTGACACTTTTGAAAAGATTACATTAGCATCAAGAACAGTTTCTAAATGTGAATCTATGGCTGCTGATATTTTAAAAAATCAAGGTGTAAAAATAGATGTAGCTTCTGTGGATGCTGACAATGTTGATGAATTAGTAAAATTAATAGAAAAAGTAAATCCAAAATTAGTACTAAATGTAGCGTTACCTTATCAAGATTTAACAATTATGGACGCTTGTACAAAATGTGGAGTTGACTATGTAGATACTGCAAACTACGAACATCCTGATGTTGCACAATTTGAATATAAATTACAATGGGCTAGAGATAATCAATTTAAAGAAGCTGGAATTATGGCTCTTTTAGGTTCAGGTTTTGACCCAGGTGTTACAGGTGTATTTTGTGCATATGCTCAACAAAATCTTTTTGATGAAATTCACACTATAGATATTATGGATTGTAATGCTGGAGATCACGGATATAAATTTGCTACAAACTTCAATCCAGAAATTAACCTAAGAGAAGTATCTGCAAATGGTAGATATTGGGAAAATGGAGAGTGGATTGAAACAACTCCTTTAGAAATTAGAGTTGACCATGATTATCCAGAAGTTGGTGTAAAACCATCATATTTACTTTACCATGAAGAGTTAGAATCATTAGTTAAAAATATCAAAGGTTTAAAAAGAATTAGATTCTTTATGACATTTGGTGATGCTTATATTCAACATATGAATTGTTTACAAAATGTTGGAATGTTAGGAATTGAACCAGTTATGCACAAAGGTGTAATGATTACTCCAATCGAATTCTTAACTACTCTTTTACCAGACCCTGCAAGTCTTGGACCAAGAACTGTTGGTAAAACAAATATTGGTTGTATCATTGAAGGTATCAAAGATGGAAAACCAAGAAAAGTTTACATCTACAATATTTGTGATCACCAAGAGTGTTACAAAGAAACAGGAGCTCAAGCAGTTTCTTATACAACGGGAGTTCCAGCAATGATTGGTTCTAAATTACTTTACAAAGGTATTTGGAAAAATAAAGGTGTATTTAACATAGAAGAATTTGATGCAAAACCATTTATGGATGAGTTGATGACTCAAGGATTACCATGGAAAATTTTAGAACTATAATTTAGTTCTAAAATTTATTTAAAGAGGTTTAAAATGCAAAAATATATTTGTACAGTTTGTGATTATATTTATGACCCAGAAATAGGCGATCCTGATTCTGGAATTGTTGCAGGAACTGCATTTGAAGATTTACCACAAGATTGGGAATGCCCTGATTGTGGTGTAAAAAAAGAGGATTTTGAGCCACTTGAAGACTAATAATTTAATAGTAGATAGTTTTGATAAACTACCAAGTCCAAGTTATGTATGTGAAGAAAAACTTTTAGAAAAAAATTTAATACTTCTAAAAAGAATTCAAGATGAAGCAGATGTAAATATTCTTTTAGCATTAAAAGGTTTTGCAATGTGGTCAACTTTTGATTTATGCAAAAAGTATCTAAAAGGTTGTTGTGCTTCTGGACTTCACGAAGCAATTTTAGCAAAAGAAGAGTTTGGAGGAGAGGTTCATACTTATTCTGCTGCTTTTAAAGATGATGAAATTGATGAAATTATTTCATTATCAAATCATTTAGTTTTTAACTCTTTTAATCAACTAAAAAGATATAAAGATAAAGCTTTTGGAAAAACATCATTGGGAATTAGATTAAATCCTGAATACTCATCTGTTGAAGTTGATTTATATAATCCTTGTGCGCCATTTTCAAGAATGGGAACTACAAAAGCAAATTTTGATGAATCACAATTGGAATTTTTAGATGGTTTTCATTTTCATGCACTATGTGAACAAAATGTTGATGCCCTTGAGGGTGCATTAGCAGCTTTTGAAGATAAATTTTCTCAATATTTTGACAAACTAAAATGGGTAAATTTTGGTGGTGGTCATCATATTACAAGAGTTGATTATGATGTTGAGGGTTTAATAAAACTATTAAAAGATTTTAAATCAAGATACCCACATTTAAAAGTTTATTTAGAACCTGGTGAAGCTATTGGTTGGCAAACTGGATATTTAGTTGGAACAGTTCTTGATGTAATAAATAATGGTATGGATTTAGTTATTTTAGATACTTCAGCAGAAGCTCACATGCCTGATACTCTTGCTATGCCATATCGAGCAATGGTAAGAAACTCAGG
>JAQVLW010000099.1 GCA_028703945.1 Aliarcobacter sp.
TAAGATTTGGAACAAGTGCTCTTAATTTTGCAGCTCTATTTAAGAACCACTCTTTAGTGTACCCTCTTTTCATGGCTCTTAAAATTTCAGTTGAACCACTTTGTAAAGGCATATGAATACATTTTGAAATTTTTGGATTTCTTGCAAATTCTTCAATAAAATCATCATCCATATGTAATGGATGTGGTGATGTAAATCTAATTCTCTCTAAACCTTCTATTTTTGAAACATCTTGTAAAAGATTTGTAAAAGTGTATTTTGCTCTTCCATCTGAAAAATTTCTTCCATAAGAATTAACATTTTGACCTAATAATGTTACTTCAACAGCGCCTAAAACAACAGATTTTCGAACCTGTTCTACTATCATTTCAGGTGGAATTGAAATCTCTTCACCACGAGTGCTAGGAACTATGCAATATGTACATTTCTTATCACATCCAACAGAGATATTTACACTTGCTCTGTATTGATTTGTTTTTGCAGTTGAAAATTCATACATAGATTCATCATTATCAATAGAAATTTCGACAGAACCTTTAACATCAACTACATCTTTGATTTTTGAAATATTTCTAGCACCTAAAACAAAATCTACATACGGTGCTCTTTTGATTATGTCTTCACCTAAGTGAGAAGCGGTACATCCACAAACACCAATTTTTGCACCCTGCTTTTTCTTTTTGTTAAACTGACCAATTTCAGAAAAAAGCTTTGAAACAGGTTTTTCTCTAACAGAACAAGTATTTATAATAATTAAATCAGCTTCTTCCATATTTTGAGTTGTTGTGTAACCTTTATGTTTTTCAAGTTCTGCTTGAATATGTTGGCTGTCTGTGTCGTTCATTTGACAGCCTATTGTTTGTATAAATAGTTTTTTATTTGAACTCATATTTTTTTTACTTAAATACCTAAATATTAAAGTGCATGAACCTCATACATATACTCATCATCAGCTAAACCATATTTAACTTCTCTAAAGTAAACATTACAGCCGTCTTTTTCTAAAGCATCAACTAACGCCATCATATCTTTATGAGAATTATCTCTATCAAAATAGAAAATCTTTTGACCATCTTTTTTTAAATCTTCTTTGATTTTATCTAATTGCACTTTTTTTGGTTTTTCATTTAACTCATTTCTTGCAAATAATAATTCCATTTATTAAACCTTTTTCTTTTTTAATTAATTATATATTCTATCTCAAAATTACTTTAATTTCTATAAAAGGGTATTTTAGATATACTAATAACCTATACTACATTGGAAATCAAAACAATCATTTCAATGTCAACAAATAAAAGGTTATTAATGGATAAAATAATAGATATTTTAGATTCAATTGCATATGAAAAAGGTCTCAAAATTGATGATGTTGAAAATGCACTTAAAGAGGCGTTAATTAAGACAGCCCAAAAAATGGTAGATGAAACATTAACTTTTGATGCAAATATTGATAGAACTAATAAAAAACTTAAGTTATTTCAAAAAATCGAAGTTGTATCAGAAGATGATGAAAGATTGAATGCAAACGCAGTTAATAAATACGGTGAAGCACTTAATTATGAAAATTTTATTACTCTTGAAGAAGCAAACGTGATTGACCCAGATTTAGAAATTGGTGACTTTATGAACTATGATTTAGAGTTCGAAAATATGGGAAGAAATGCAGCTACCATTTTACATAGTAATTTTGAATATAGACTTCAAAGATTTATTGAAGAGAATATCGTTAGTAAATATAAAGATAAAATAGGAAAAATTGTTTCAGGAACAGTTACAAGAGTAGATAAACAAGAAAATACTTTTATTGAAATTGGCGAAGTAAAAGGAATTTTACAAAGAAAAAGTAGAATAAAAGGTGAAGTTTTTAAAGTTGGTGATGTTGTTAAAGCCGTTGTAAAAGGTGTAAATATTGATAAAATAAATGGTTTATTAATTGATATTTCAAGAACTTCTCCAAAATTTTTAGAAAATCTTTTAGCACTTGAAGTTCCAGAGCTAAAAGATAAAAAAGTAATTATTGAAGCAAGTGCTAGAATCCCTGGAACTAGATCAAAAATTGCACTTTCTACAATTGAACCTCAGATTGACCCTATTGGTTCTGTTGTTGGGGTAAAAGGTGTTAGAATTGGTTCTGTTTCTAAACAACTTCATGGAGAAAATATCGATTGTGTTGAATTTTCTACAATTCCTGAAATGTTTATCTCAAGAGCATTATCTCCTGCTCTTGTAAATAGTGTAAAAATAGAAAAACATCCAACTTATGGTGAAAAAGGAAAAGCAATAGTTACGATTCCAAGTGATCAAAAATCAAAAGCTATTGGAAAAGCTGGATTAAATATTAGATTAGCTTCAATGCTTACAAAATATGATATTGAATTAGTTGAAGTTGCTTCATTATCTACTTCTACTGTAAATAGTAATGAGAAAAATATTTCTGAAGATAAATCTGTAGATACAGCATCTTTAGAAGCACTATTTAAATAATATGAAACTACATATTTACGACTCAGTAAAAAAGGAAAAAGTAGAGTTTAGCTCTATTATTCCTAATGTAGTAAAAATTTATGTTTGTGGTCCAACTGTTTATGATGATTCTCACTTAGGACATGCTAGAAGTGCAATCGCATTTGATTTACTTCATAGGGTTTTAAAAGCTAATGATTATGAAGTTATCATGACAAAA
>JAQVLW010000060.1 GCA_028703945.1 Aliarcobacter sp.
AATAATCCAATTCAAGCTAGAAGATAATTAAAAGAGATAGAAAAGCCATTATATAGGGGTTTTCTTATCATTTTAAGTTTAGTTTAAATATTGTTGGAAAAAAAATCCCTTTGTAGGTCTATACCCATTCTCAAATAATTTATGTAAATTATTTAATGGACTATCACTATTCGGATATTTATAAAACAAATAATACTCTAAAAATTTTCTTATATTATTAGGAATATTATAAAATTGATTGTAATCATCTTTAGAAAAAGTTTCTAAATTTTCAGCTTTATATAATTTATAAATTTCATTAAATAAAAAATTAAATTCTGTTACATAATCTTTTAAATGTTGAGGCATTATTTTTATATTACTTTTCTTATCATTTTCTTTTTGATTCATTTCTATTAAAAAATGTCTTAATGTATTTTTTGGTTTGCCCGGTAATGTTAATCTTTTGATATATTTTAAAAAATCTAAATTATGAGTAGATATGAAAAGCTGTTTATATTTCTTTTGTTTTGTAATTTTATGCTCAATTAAACTAAAAATAAAAAAAATATGATTGCTATCTAAACTAGAAATTGGGTCATCAATATAAATAATTAATCTATTGGGATTAATTTCATCTTCTAGCTTATCTTTTATTTTTGCCATAAAATAACAAAAAGATATTAAACTAAATTCCCCCTCACTAAGATTTTTGCTTCTATTCTATTTCTTAATATCTTATATTTTACACCTTCACCATCATCATTTGAAGATAGTTTAAATCCATTATTCCCAAAATATTTCTCTAAATACTCATTTACTAATTCTGCACCTCGACTTTCATCTTGTAATTCAGTTCGTAAAACTCTTATTTTTTTTTCTAATTCTTTAATTTCATCTTTTTTATCTTTAACTTTTTTATTTGAATCATCTTTAATTAATTTCATATCAGATATTTCTTTGATTTTATTGTCATAGTCAATATCATCTATAAATTTGGCAACTTCACTTAGTCTTAAAAGCTCTCTTGCATCATCTTTCTCTTTATTTAAGGTTGATGTTTTACTATTATTTTTTTCTATTAAACTATTAATTTCTCTAAAAAAGTCCAGAATTTCATTTGAAATATCCTCAATTTCATTCATATTTATAATATTAAAAATATCTTTTAATCTTTTATTTAAATTACTAATTAGTAAATCAATATTATTTTCATATTTAGATTTTAAATCTTTCCATATTTTTAATTTCTTGATTAGCTTTGTTTCTAAGTTTATTTTCTAATTCCAAATTTATTTTTTTATATTTACTCTTATCTTCTTTAAATTTATTTTCTAATTCTGATAAAATAAAATGAAATCCTTTATTAAATTTCTCTTTTTCTTCATTAGGTTTGTCACCAAGTTGAGTAGCAATTTTATAGATATTGTGTTCTATTTCAATATTTGTCTCTCCTAAAATAGTAAATGGTTCAATCGTTCCATTATCATTATGTAACCAATTTAAATTTTCTTTAACAAAATCAGTATTATATACACATATATCAATAGAATTTATACTTATATTATCAATGTTGATAACTGAATTATCTTCCAATGTAAAACTAAAATTTGGATTTTCATAATCTCTATGTAAATTTTTATTTTCCAAACATTTAAATATTCTTGATAATGTTGTTTTACCAGAATAATTTCTTCCATAAATTATATTTACATCTTTAAATTCTATATCTTTATTTATCCAAGTATAATTTTTATATGAACCAAAATTGTTAATATCTATTTTTTTAATTTTCATTTAATTACCTTATTCAAATTTATTAGCATTTATTCTCTAAACTTCCACAACCCGCTCAAACATCTCTTTAATCTCCAGTTCATGGCTGATTAAAAATATCTGTCTATATTGCTCTTTGATTGTATGAAAGGCTTCAAGTATTTCCATTCGTCTTGTATCATCTTGACTTCCGAATACTTCGTCAAAGGCTAGAAATTCTACACTACTTGCACCACTTAGTTCACTCAAAGTCTTTGAAATAGCAATTCTTAAAACCAAGTTTGCTAGGTCGATTTCACCACCACTAAATCTTTCGATTGGGTATTTTTTGCCTTCATCGTAGATATAAAAGTCAAAGTCATTTGATACTTCTATGTGTTGGTATTTGCCTTTTGTGATTTGGGCGTACATAGTTGAGGCTATATCTGAAATTCTTGGTGCTACTTTTGAGTTTAGTTTTGTTTTGAACTCAGCTAGGCTTATTTTGATTTTTTCATAGTCTGTTAGGTCATCTTTTTTTGTTTGTACTTTTGATAGCTGTATTTCGTTGTTATTTAGGCTCTCTTGGATTGTTTTGATTTGCCCTTGGATTGTGGCTATTTTTACTTTTAGTTCATTTATAAGAGCTGTTAGGCTATCTTTTTGGGCTTGTACCTCATCGTATTGTTTTATTTTTTCTTGGTGTTTTACCTCATCGTAATTTATGGCTTGGAATTCTAGGTCTTTTTGTAGAAGTTCTAGGTTGTATTTGTCTTGGTTTTGTATTGAAGTTTGTAGTTCTTCTTTTATACTATCTACTCTTTTTAGCATTGTTTCAAGGCTTAATACATATTCGTATTTTGTTTTTAGCTCTTTTTGTTTTTCAAGCATTTGTTCGTGTATAGTATTATCGTAAGTGTAGATTTCTAGTTTTGCTAGTTCTGTTTTGTTTTTTACACCTTTTTGTGTAACTTTTTCAAAATGCTCTTTTTGGAGTTGTAAGTCTTTGTTTTTACTCTCTATTAGATTTATAGCTTTTAATAGTTCGAAGTGTTCTTTTATATATGCTTTTTGAGACTCTTCTATTTGCTCTTTGTTTTTTTGTATCTCTTCTAGGTTTATAGTGGCTTTATCAATTTTTTCTTTTTGTGTTGTTTTTACTATATGCTCTAAAGATAGTATTACATTATCATACTCATCTAAAAGTGGTCTTGTACAAGTTGGGCAGTTTGATTCTCGTCCTAGGTTTGTGATGTTTTCTATCTTTTTTGAAATATCTGATATTAGTTTTTGTTCCCCTGCTATTTCTTGAAGTAAGCCTTTTTCTTTTGTTTGTATTTGTATAAGGGTTTGTTTTATACTCTCTAATTTTAATTCAAGTGCTTTTTCTTTTTCTACTAACTCTTTATGCTCTTTTGTTTCAGACTCTAAAAGGCTTATTGTATCTTTTGCTTTTTTGTATTGTTCTCTTAGTTCGTTTTGCTCTAGGATTAATCCTTCTTTTCTTATGTGATACTCTTTTAGTTTCTCTTGCTCTTTTATACCCTCATGTAAGCTTATATACTCTTGTTTTACACTTTGTAATCCTCTAAGCTCTTCTTGTTTAACTTTTAGGTTATTTAGCTCATTTGATAGCTTATCTTGATTTATTTGGTGAGATTTAATACTGCTTTTTAGAAGTTCGCATCTTGCGTGTAGATTTTGTTTTTGCTCTTTTGTTTTTGTATATAGTTCTAACTCTTGTTTTATAGTTTGTTCTTGTGTTTTTGTATTATCTAAAAGCGTTGTTTTTGTATTTATATCTTTTTGTAAAAGTTCACTTTGATTTGTGTATTCTACTATATACTCTTTTTTAACATTTATATCTTCAGCACTTAATAACACTTCTGCAAAAGCGCTTATTTCTCTTTTTAGTTCACGGCTTTTTTCTATTAGCTCTTTTTCTACAAAATCAATATTTTCAAGTCCTAGAAGTTTTCTTATCATCTTTTTTCTATCTTCTGGTTTACTATTACTTAAACTTGTTAGTTCTTTTTGACTAGCAAATAAAGTATGAACAAAAGCATCTTTACTCATTTTTGTCAGATTCATTATGCTTGTAGTTACTTCTTTAGCTCCTGTGGTTATAAGCTCAGTATTTTTATATAGTTTGGCATTTGCACTTAAAGTTTTTCCTCTAAACTCTCTTATTACTTTATACTCTATTGTGTCAAACTCGAAATTAAGTTCAACTATAACTGCATCTTTTGAAGAGGCATTTGAGTTTCGTACTACTTCTTTATCACCTTTGCTTTTTAGTTCTCCATATAAAGCAAATAAAATAGCTTCAAAAATAGTAGATTTTCCAGCACCATTTTTTCCTATGATTCCTATAAGTCCTGATTCAAAGGCTATTTCAAAATTTGTATATTTTTTGAAGTTTTCTAGTTTTAGATTAGTTAGTATCATAACTTAACTCCTCATATTTAGAAAATAGTTCTTGAATTTTTGGTTTTAGTCTTTCATATTCCAATTCTTTAGTATCTTCTTTTATATGCTCTAAAAAACTCTCTTCTAGTGAGATAGCTTCTAGATTTTGTAAGTTTTGATTTGTATCACTTTTTTTGAATTCTCTTTTTACACTTACATTCATAGAGTTTGGAAATAAATCTTTAATTTGTTTATTTGAAATATCTATAGAACCAAGTGGCGTAAGATTTTTTAGTTTCACTTCCACAATAGCATTTAGACAATCACTAATATCCAAACTTTCAATTGAAGTTTCATAATCCTCACAATCAATCTCTTTTTGTCGTATAGCTCTTATATTTATCTCTTTATACTCTATAGTTAAACCCTCTTTTATGGTTGCAACTATAAAACCTTTTGAGTTTCGTTTATCATTTAGACTTGTTCTCTCGATACTTCCACTGTAATAAACATTTTCATATTTACCAACAGAACTAAATCCATGCCAATGCCCAAGTGCCACATAATCCATTTTAGAAAAAATATACTCTTTGTCTGAGGGATAAACCCACTCTCCGAACTCTTGCATTAAATACCAAGCGCCAACACTACAGTGCATCATCATAATATTTTTTTTAGATTCACTTATATTTGCTTCACAAAGTTCTATTTGAGTCAAAGCTTTTGTATCATCATTTAGATGAGGTAAAGTATGAAATATCACATCATCAAACTCTATTTTTTTATACTCTTGATTATATGAAACATAGACATTTTTAAAGTTATCGAAAATACGTAAGATTGGTGAGCTGAGATTTGTTCGAGGAGTTGAGTGATTTCCAGCTATTAAAATACATGGAATATTCAAAGAGTCAATTTCTAAAAACTTCTCTAAAGCAAAAGTAATTGCCCTATTACTTGGACTTGAACGATGAAACAAATCTCCTGTATGAATAATAAAATCAGGTTTAATAACTTTGATTTGTTCAACTACTTGACAAAAAGCATCGTAAAAGTCTGCTTCTCGTTGGTTTATGTTTTCATTGTTTATTATATCTAGGTCATTAAAACCCAAATGCGTATCGCTAAAATGTAGTATCTTCAAAATTTACTCTTTATTTTTTAAATTAGTTTATATTCTATTGGTATTTGAATTTCTATACTTTGATTTGTTTTAGGAAAGTTTTTAGAAGCTTCTTCAATAGCTTCTATTGTTGCACTTTGTAAAAATTTATGACCATCTAATATAGTAATATTTTCGATTGTTCCATTTTCATTGATTCTGAACCTAACAGTTACAATTCCTTCAATAGATAACTTTTTAGCTTTTAAAGGATATTTTACATTTTGATTTATTAGATTTCTTATTTGTGCTAAATGTTTATCTAAATAATCTTTTTTCTCATTAATAAGAGGTTGTGGTGCTTTTTCTTCTATTTTATTAAAAACTTGTTCTTGGATTTTTTTAGTAGGTTCTAACTCTTGTTTTTCTACTACTTTCTTTTCTGTGATTTTCTCTACAGTTTTCTTTTCAATCTCTTTTTTTTCAACTTTTTTTGGAGTTATAGGTTTTGGAGTTTCTACTATTTTTTCTTCTTTTACAATCTCTTTTGTTTGAGGTTCTGGCTCTTTTTTTTCTTCTTTTATTTCTGGTTTTAACTCTATATGATTTATAGATATTAGTTTTGTTTCTTCTGCTTTTTTTATAAAAATTTTATCATTTGCCATTAGATAAAAAAGGCAAACAGCAAAAAAAGCATAAAATGAAATTGCAATAAAAAAAGAACTAAAATATCTTCTCATTTTTTGGTCACAATTGAGATATTTGAGTATTCGTATTGTTTTAACATATCTAAAATAGATACAAAAGTTTCAAACTTAGCATTTTTATCACTATTTATATGAATTGGTGTATCTTTTGGAAATTGTAAAATATGTTCTTTGATATTATCTAAACCCTCTATAAGATTATTACAATAGAAAGTTCCATCTTCTTTGATTACGATTATAATCTCTTTATTTGCTTTTAAAGTATCTGCATTTGAAGCTTGTGGAAGTGCTATTGGAATTATCCCTTTTGATATAAAAGTTGATGTCATTAAAACAATCGCCAAAAGTACAAGTAATACATCAATAAAAGGTATTACATTTATTGAATCATACTTCTTCAGTTTCATATTTACTCTCTAAAACTTCTGCATATCTGCCTAAAATATTATAAAAAATTTGAGATGCAATTGCAACTACAAGTCCAACGGCAGTTGCTTTTAATGCAAGTGCTAATGAACTCATGATTTTAGCTGCATCAATATCACCATTTCCCATAGTCATAAATGTAAGCATAATAGCTAAAACAGTTCCTAAAAGTCCAATATATGGAGAGTTTGAAGCAATAGTTCCAATAATAGTAAGATGTCTTGTCAAAGCAATATCAAGTGTTTTTTTATTTTTATAACTTGATACATCCATATTCTTATAAAAAATTATTCTTTCTATAAAAAACCAAAATGCAATAAAACTCATAAATACTAAAAGAGCTATTACTCCATAATCTACAAGATTTTTTAAAAACTCTATATTCATTTATTTAATCCTTTTTCTTAAATTGCTTCTTAAATACCATCTTATCAAACCTGTTATTAAAAGTATCAATAATAATGCTGAAGCAAAATCATTTACCCAAACCCACCAAGGCGCAAAAAAACTTCCATCATGTAGTGAATATAAAAAAGTGTATAAAGTTATATTATCAAATATTGGCAAAATTAAATTTTTATTATGAGAAGAAAGATATTTTATATTTGTATTTTCAAAATAAATATCAGTAAACATATGTGGAGAATTTTCTAAAATATTCCATGTATTATTTATTAAAGTTCTATTTGATGAACCCATACCACTAACATATAAAATTTCATTTTTTCTTATCATTTTATAGGCAAAACCTTCTGAAACTAACTCAAAATTTGTTAAATCAGCACTTTTAAAAACTCCATATCTATTTCCAAGATAAAAATTTTTGCCATCAAAATCGGCTCCCCAAATATCACTTTTTAATGTTCTATAAACAGGAGGTAAATAATCTTTTGAAATGATTGTTTCTTTCATAAATTTATTTAAATCTTTTCCATGGTCAAGAAATATTCCAGTAATTAATAAAATAATTATAGGAATAATTGCCAAAATAGAAAAAATATTTGAATGTATTTTCACAAAATATTTAATACTATTTTTATATTTATTACTCTTTTTAATATTTGCAATTAACCACCACAAAATAAAACCACTAAATCCTAAAATAATCAAAACAATAGTTGCAAAATCATTTATAAAAAGTGAAATATCTCCATCAAAAAGACCTCTTCCATAATGTAAATCCCTTACAAATCTTGAAAGTGTAATATCACTATTTAATAACTCTTTAGGAATATTTATTCCACTATTTACTAAAATTGAATCATTGTTTAAATCAACTAAAATTACTTTTGTTTTATCTTCAACAGCTAATAATCTATCTTTGTATATGTTTAAAGATGTAATAATTTTTCCATCTAATAAATATTTATTCCAAATCGTACTTTTAAACTCTTTTTTGTAAAGTCCATTGCCCGTTGCAACATACAAAAAATTATCATCATTTTTTATAGAATAAACAACTTCATCAAGAGTTTCTACAAAAGTTTTTCCTTGATCAAAACTTTCATAAACTCCTCTTGTTCCTCCTGTAATTATATGATTTTCATCATTTTGATCTATCAAATAAGAAGTAAAAGTCCTATTATTTGACTTATATAACTCCAAAGGAACATTTTGTAAAGTTATATTATGTAAAAACTTCCAATTATCATGGTTTAAAAATAAACCCGTAATTGAAAGAATCAAAATAATAACTCCTGCTGTTAAACCTGAAATTTTATGTAGTTTTCTATTTGTCATTATTTTCTACTAAAATTTATAATTAAGACCTGAATAATATGCTCTTGGACTTCCAGGAGTATAACTATCAGACCAACCGCTTGAAGCGCTTGTTGCGTATTCTTTATCTGTAATATTTGTAATTTTCCCAAAGAAAGATAAATTTTTTGAAATGTTATATGTTGCTTTAAAATTTCCTATTTCATAACCTGTATATTTTTTTGTATTTTCATCATTCATATAATAATCTCCAACATATTGGATTTCGCCCATTAATGTTAATTTTTTCATAAAATATGGATTGTAAAATAATCTAAAATTCCCAGTATGATTTGGAGCTTCTGCCATTTCATTGTCATTAAAAGTATCATCATTTACAAAATTATGTTTACTATAACTATATGCAACTTTTGAAGAAATATCATCTGTTAAGTTTGAAAATAGAGTTAATTCAACTCCTTTGTGTTCTGATTTTCCAGCATTTAAGTAATAACTATCCCCAAAAGAATCTTTTTTACTAGCAATTGTGTCTTTGATATTCATAAAATATACATTAGATTCAATATAAGCTTTTTCGTACTCTTTTTTTACTCCTACTTCATAAGTATTTGTAGTTTCAGGATTTAATTCAACTTCTTTAAATCCTGCTTTCATAGAATATAATCTAGTTGCAGAAGGAATTGTAAATCCATTTGCATATCTTGTATATAAAGTTGTTGATTCATCTAATTTATAAGTTAATGAAGCTTTTGGACTAAAGTGTGTAAAACTATCTTTTTTATCAGCTGGTCTATAATATACCCCAGATGAATCATTTCCTGTTGAAAGATTATTAGTATAATCAAATTTATTATAATCATATCTAGCACCTACAACAAAATCTAACTTATCAGTTATTTCCCATTTATTATTTATATATGGAGCAATTGCTGAATATGTTACATCATAATCATAAATTGCACCTTTAGTATAAGTTTTTCCACTAGCTGTTGTATTAAAATCTTGATTATAAACTAAAGATGAATCTGTATATTCTGTATCAAAACCAAAAATAACTTCTCCATAACTCGTATCTAAAGTATTTCTTTGAAGTAATCCAAGTGTATATATTTTATTATCATTTGAAGGAAGATTTTTTTCCCAAGTTGCAACATATCTATTTTCGTTATATCGAATATATGGAGTTAAAACTACTTCTAAATTATCATTTGAATAATTCGCCCAATCAACACTAAGTCTTGCAAAATCAAATTGTCTTCTAATATCAGTATTTCTTAAAGCTGTATAATAAGAAGCCTTATCACTAGACTCTTTTGAAGCAGTTGTAATATATGAATAATCACTAAAACCATCAGCTTGTTCAGCATCTGTTTTTGCAAAATTGAATATAGTTTTTAAAATATTTTCATCATTATATTTATAATCATGTCTAAGATTTGTTTCTATTCTATCATAAGAAGTATGTTCTCGATATCCTTCTTCTGAAGTGTAACTAGCATTTGCTCTATATGCAGAATTTTCATCTATTGTATCACTAACTTCTGTTTTTACAGAATAGTGACCAAAACTTCCAACATTTGATTTTATTTCCCTTTCAAGAGTTTTTGAAGGCTTTTCTAATGAATTTACATTAATAGTTGCAGCAACAGCATCAGAACCATATAAAGCACTTCCTGCTCCTTTTAGAACTTCAACATTATCTGCTGTTTCGTAACTTGTATAAGCTAAACCATTGTGATTAAAAAATCCAGAAGATTGAACTGCAATACCATCTTGCATAAATAAATAATATCCACTTGTACCATTTGGCATACGAATTGCTGTTGTATGTCCAATACCCGAACTTGTTTGTTCAATTCTAACACCTGAAAGAGAATTTAGTAACTCTTTTTGAGTCGAAGCTTGGTCTAAATCAATTTCATTTTTATCTTTTTTTGAAATACTATTTGCAAGGGTGAGATTTTGTTCTTCTTGTTTGGTTTCAGTTACACTTATTTGATTTAACTCAACTATTGAATCTTGAGCTAAAAGAGATGTGCAAAGGATAATACATAGGATAATTTTATTTTTCATTTTATTCCTTAAAATAAATTTATGGAATGATAGGATGAGTCTGTTAATTATTTATTAATTATTTATTTATAATTTTATTTAAGTTTAAAGTATTCTTTTTGCTCTTCATTATTAAAAAAACTCCAAGCTACAACCCTTGTTATTTTTTGTCCACAAGACATATTTATAGTTTTTATTTCTTTTGCTTTTATATCTTCTAATTTTTTATAAATCAAAGGTAAATTCTCTTTTTTTGAAACCAATGTTGTAAACCAAAGAACATTGTTTTTAAACTCAAAACTCTCTTTTATCATATTTGATATAAAAACTATTTCACCACCTTTGCACCAAAGTTCATTGTTTTTCCCACCAAAATTTAGGGCATTTTTTATAGTTTTTTGTTTTGTTAAATTTTGAACTTTTCTTTTATTTCCGTCCATTGCATCTTTTAAAGATTTATGAAAAGGTGGATTACAAAGTGTAAAATC
>JAQVLW010000015.1 GCA_028703945.1 Aliarcobacter sp.
TCTTTAATTAATGGCTCTAAAATTTTATATTGTAAAAGGGAAGTATCTTGAAACTCATCCATCAAAATATGTGAAAAAGAAGAATCCAATCTAAAATATAAAAAGTCTTTGTCAATTTTTGTAGATAGTAATTCATAAACTAAATTTGAAATATCATTAAATTCCAAATAGTTTTTGTTTTTGTTAAAAGTAAATTTAAACTCTTTAAACATCAAATATAGTTCAAATAATTTACTCAAACTATATCCAGCTCTTAATTTATAATAAATTGCAATTTCATCTTTAAGATTAGAAAAATGATTTTCCAAAATATCATTTGAACATTTTTTAAAATATGAATAATCAGCTAAAGTCTCTTTTTCAAGCCAAGTTCTTCCAAATAATTCATCAAAAGTTTCAAAATCGACAGCTTTAATTGCACTAGCACTTGCACCACTGCAATTTAAAATTTGCTCTTTTATTTTAAAAGCAAACTCTAAACCATTACTTTTTTGTAAATCAATAAGTTTTGCATCAATATTTAGAATATCAACTGTTTCATTTTTTTCAAGTAGATTTTTGAATAGTTCAAAAATTGAGTTAAATTTCTTTTTTTCATAGTGAGAAAAATCAATCAAAGTTTCAAATTGCGTTGCATTTAATGATTGTAAAAATTTCATACTTAAAGCTTCGATATCATCAACTTTTATCTCAAAATCATCTGATATTCCAATATATCCACAAAATTCACGCAAGATTTTATTTATAAATTTATCAATAGTAAAAATAGATAAAGTTGCATTTGAAAATGATTTAACTAAAAAACTTTTTTTTCCAAGAATATCTTGTTTTGTTAAACCAGATTGTTTTTCAATTGCACTTAAATATGCTTCATCATCACCTAAAGTTAATAGAGTTTTATAAATTCTTTCACTCATTTCATTTGCAGCTTTATTTGTAAATGTAAGTGTTAATATTTCATTTGGTTTTGCACCAAGCAACATTAGTGTTATATATCGAACAGTTAGGGCAAAAGTCTTTCCACTTCCTGCACTGGCTTTTAGGGCTAAGTATTTTTTCATGGCCTAATGATACTAAATTTTTTATTAATAAGATTCTTTTAGATATAATCAGTACTCAAAAATCACTTAGGATTATAAATATGCAAAATAAACATCAAAAAGTACAAACTCTACTTGATGCGATTCCATATATTAAAAAATTTTTCGGGAAAGTTATTGTTATTAAATACGGGGGTTCTGCTCAAACAAGCCCTGATTTAAAAGAAAAGTTTGCTCAAGATATTGTTTTTCTTTCACTTTTAGGAATCAAACCTGTTATTGTTCATGGAGGAGGAGCTAGAATTACTGAATTATTAACTAAATTAGAAATTCCTTCACACTTTGTTGATGGACATAGAGTTACTTGTGAAGAGAGCATGAGAGTTGTTGAAATGGTTTTAAGTGGTGAGATCAATAAAAATATTACATCTTTACTAAATCATCATGGAGCTAAAGCTATTGGAATTTCAGGAAAAGATTCTGCTTTAATCAATGCTGTTCCAAAAGATGGTGGAAGATTTGGTTATACAGGTGAAATTACAAAAGTAAATGGAAGTATGATAAATAATCTTATCAAAGAAGGTTTCATTCCTGTAATTGCTCCTATTGCAGATAGTGCAGAACCAAATCATCCAGGATTTAATATAAATGCAGACGTTGCAGCTTGTGAAATTGCAGCAGCAGTTGGAGCGCAAAAAGTTCTATTTTTAACTGACACTATTGGTGTTTTAGATAAAGAGGGAAAATTAATTCAAACTTTAGATAAAGAGAGTGTTGAAAACTATAAAAAAGATGGAACAATAGCCGGGGGAATGATACCAAAAGTTGATTCTTGCATAGATGCAATACACAATGGTGTAAATAAAGCTCACATTATTGATGGAAGAGTTGAACACTCAATCTTACTTGAATTATTTACAAGTGATGGAATTGGAACTCAATTTATAAGAAAAGATAACCCAAATAATGGGATTGATTTAGAAAAACTATTAGAAAATTAAGGAATATTATGAATTTTATTGAAACAAGAGGAAATGACGGTATAAAACCAATTGAAGTACCATTTAGTGAAGCAATACTAAATCCAAGTACTTCATTTGGTGGATTATATGTACCAAAAAGTTTGCCAAAATTAGAAGAAAACTTTATTTTAAATCACATTAAATCTTCTTATAAAGAACTTGCCTTTGATATATTAAAAGCTTTTGAAATTGATATTGAAGAATCTGAAATAAATAAAGCATTAGCTTTATATGATAATTTTGATGATGCTTCAAATCCTTGTCCAGTGGTAAAGATAAAAGATGATTTATTTGTACATGAACAATATCATGGTCCAACTCGTGCTTTTAAAGATATGGCGTTACAACCTTTTGGTTCAATTCTTTCTTCAATTGCAAAAAAAAGAAATGAGAAATATTTAATCCTAGCTGCTACAAGTGGAGACACGGGACCGGCTGCTTTAAATACTTTTAGAAATAAAGAAAATATTCAAGTGGTTTGTTTATATCCAGATGGTGGGACTAGTGATGTTCAAAGACTTCAAATGGTTTGCGAAGATGGAAAAAACTTAAAAGTTTTAGGAATAAAAGGAAATTTTGACGATGCACAAAATGCTCTAAAAAAACTTTTAGCTTCAAAAACTTTTAAAGAAGAATTAGAAAAAGATAATATTAAACTAAGTGCTGCAAATTCAGTAAACTTTGGAAGAATTATTTTCCAAATAATTTATCATTTTTGGTCATACATTCAACTTTTAAAACAAAAAGAGATTACAAATGGTGAGAAAATATATCTAGTTGTGCCATCTGGAAATTTTGGAAATGTATTGGGTGGATTTTACGCACTTCAAATGGGAGTTCCAATTGAAAAATTATTGGTTGCTTCAAATGAAAATAATATTTTAACTCAATGGATTAATACAGGAGTTTACGATATTAGAGGAAAAGAGTTAAAACTCACACTTTCTCCTGCAATGGATATTTTAAAATCATCTAACATCGAAAGAGTTATCTTTTCTTTATTTGGTGCAAATAGAACAAAAGAGTTAATGGAAGATTTAAATAACAATAATATCTTTAAAATGAGTGAAAAAGAAACGGAAGAACTCCAAAAATATTTCTCAGCAATTAATTCAGATGACACTTTTGGTACTACTACAATTAAAGAATTTTTAGATAATGGATACTTAATGGATCCGCATACAGCAACTTGCATTAAAGCATATAAAGAATTAAAAGAAAAACCATTAAAAACAGTTATTTATTCTACTGCAGAATGGACAAAATTTTCACCAACTGTTTTAAATGCCTTAAACCAAAATGATGAAAAATATACTGACAAAGAAGCATTAGAAGAAATTTCTTCAAAATATAATGTAACTCTACATGATAGTATAAAAGAGTTATTTTATATGAAAATAAATCACTCTTTAGTTATTGATAAAGAAAATATTGAACAAGAAATCGTAAAATTTATTAGAGAATCATAAGATTCTCTAATAATAATTTTATTAAAATATTAAAACTATATAAAAAATATACACTGTGTAATAAATTCACAGCAACTCTCTCAAAACATCATTTAACTGACATAAGTCAATTCATTTTAAGTAATTTCGTACTATAATCATCGAATTCTAAATTAAAAAAAAGGAAGCCAAATATGTCTAAAGAAATAAATAGACGAGATTTTATTGGTTACTCGTTTGCTGCAGTTGCTGCAGTGGGTGGTGCTGCTTCGCTCGTTGGTATGAAACAAGCTTGGGATCCACTTCCAAGTGTACTTGCTGGTGGATTTACTGAAATCGAATTATCTGCTATCAAAGCTGGTGAGCCAGAAACTTTTACATGGAGAGGAAAACCAATATTTGTATTGAAAAAAACTCCAGAGATGGAAGCTAGTACTAGAGACTTAGTAGTAGGTGCGGATAGATTCACCGTTGCTATTGGTCTTTGTACACACTTAGGTTGTATTCCAGCATGGAAAAAAGATAAATGGAAATGTGCATGTCATGGAGGGGAATTTAACCCAAGTGGTAAACAAGTTTTTGGACCACCACCAAGACCACTTGATTTACCAGCATTTAGTGTAAAAGGTACTGCTATCACTTTAGGTGAAGAAGGTCCTGAATACAAAACAATCGCTGCTGCGATGAAAGCATAAGGAGTTAATTAATGGCAAAATTTGAAAAATCTAACTCTGTTGGTGAGTGGTTAGACCAAAGATTAAATCTAACTACTTTCAACAAAGTAATGATGACTGAATATTGGATTCCAAAAGATATTAACTTCTTATGGGCAATGGGTGTTTTATTAGCTACAACATTTGGTATTTTAATCATTTCTGGAATCTTCTTAATGATGTATTACAAACCAGATATTAACTTAGCATTTGATTCTGTTAACTATACAATTATGCAAGAAGTTGCATTTGGTTGGCTATTTAGACATATTCATGGTGTTGCTGCTTCAGTAGTTTTCTTAATTATTTATATACACATGTTTACAGGAATTTATTATGGTTCTTACAAACAAGGTAGAGAAATGATTTGGATTTCTGGTATGTTATTATTCATGACATTCAGTGCTGCTGGATTCTCTGGATATATGTTACCTTGGGGACAAATGTCTTACTGGGCTGCGATGGTTATTACAAATTTATTTGGTGGAGTTCCTGTTATTGGAGATGCACTAGTAGTTTGGATTAGAGGAGATTTTAACGTTGCTGACGCTACATTAACAAGATTCTTTATGTTACATGTATTCTTATTACCAATTACAATTATGGGAATTATTGGTTTACACTTCTATACTCTTAGAATTCCTCACGTAAATAATCAAAATTCTGATGAATTTGATTTTGATACTGAAGCTGAAAAATATTTAGCTGGAAATAAAAAAGAGTCAAAAGTTATTCCTTTCTGGCCTGTATTTATTTCTAAAGATTTAGCAGTGCTTGGTGTATTCTTAATTTTCTATTTCTACTTAGTATTCTTCCATTATGATTTTGCTATGGACCCTGTAAACTTTGATCCTGCAAATAATATGGTAACACCTGCACATATTTACCCTGAGTGGTATTTCTTATGGTCATACGAAGTGTTAAGAGGATTCTTCTTTGATATTGCTGGATTTAAAGCATTTAATATTGGATTAATTGCCTTTGCATTCGCAAATGTTATTTTCTTATTATTACCTTGGTTAGATAGAGATCCTAAAATTTTACCAGCTCATAGAAGACCTGTTTTCTTTGTATGGTTCTGGATTTTAATGATTGACTTAATTGTATTAACTGTTTATGGTAAATTACCACCAACAGGTGCTAATGCATGGGTTGGATTCTTTGCAGCTGTTTCATTTATATTATTATTTATTATACTTCCAATTGTTACTAAAATTGATGCTAAGAAAAGGGGATCACTATGAGAGAATTAAAAATATTAGCAGTAGTAGTTGCTTTAACGCTAATTACATACTGGGGAGTTGAGCCATTTGCTCACTCTCAAATGCACCCTCATGTTGCTCCTGCTGATTTTACATTTTCTGATGTTCAAGAAGATATAAAAGATATTAAAGCATTACAAGGTGATGCAGCAAATGGTGAAACTTTAGTTACATCAAACTGTACAGCTTGTCACTCAATTGTGGTAAAAGGTTTCCCAGCAGTTATGGATAATGCAAGTTCTGCTGCTGCTTATGGAGTAACTCCTCCTGATTTAAGTAGTGCAGGAAAACTTTATAATGCAGATTATTTAGCTGCATTTATCAAAAATCCTGCTAAAGCTTCAAAAGTTTCTCATAAATTTGTAGAAGGTAGAGTTCATCCAATGCCTGCTTATGATTGGATGCAACCACAAGAAGTAGCTGATATGGTTGCTTTCTTAAAATCAATTGCACCAAAAGAGATGACTAATAAAGAAGTTTTCAGTGATGCTTGTCAAAGATGTCACTCAATTAAATATGCTGATATGAAAGCTGGAACAATGGCTGCATTTACACCAAATGCTGACATTAAACACTATATGGGTAAATTGCCACCTGACTTATCTCAATTTATTAGATCAAGAGGTCATGAGTATTTAGAAACATTTGTTAATGATCCTGAAAAAAATCTTGAAGGTACTGCGATGCCTAGAGTTGGATTAAATAAAGAAGCTCAAAAACAAGTTATTTCATATTTAGAAGATATTGGTGATTCTAAAAAATCTCAAAGAGAAGAATTAGGACCTAAATTCTTAATCTATCTTGTTATCTTTGCAATCTTCGGATTCTTATGGAAAGCAAGTAAATGGAGAGATGTTCACTAAGAACATTTCTTTATAATTAGAAAAAAAAGAAAGGGTAAACTTCAAAGTTTACCCTTTTTTTATAAAAGTATTTTTGAACTAGCAGATATTATTGCTGTTTCTGAACGAAGTATTAAATTTGAATTAAATCCTACAATAAAATCTTTATTAAATTTTTCTCTCTCATTTTTAGAAAAACCACCTTCACAACCAATAACTAAAGTTTTAATTTCATCTTTTTTATCGTCAATACAAATTGTTGAAAAATTTAAAAAATAAACATCTTCATTTTCTTTTATGAATTGTTCTAAGTTTTTGCAAACTTCAAGTTTTATAATATTTGAACGTCCACATTGAGTTGAAGAATTAATTAAGATCTTTTCTAATTTTTCAATATTTATTTTGAAATTCTTTTGAGAATAATCAGCATAAATAAATGTAATTTTATCAACTCCAATTTCATTTAGTGAAGTTATATATTTTTCTATTGTTTTTGGATCAACTACACACCAACCCAGATGTAATTTTTTTTCATTAACTACAATCTTTTCTTCACTTGAAATTAGATTTAAAATAGCTTTCTTTTTATCTATATTGTTAATTTTATATAAATAAATATTATTGTCTTTCAAATTCCTAAAATATATCTCATCATCAATTTTATGTCTTCTAGCTTTTATTAAATAGTTATAAGTTTCATCTTTTATTTCTAAAATAGTTGTTCCACAAAACTCAGAATAAGTATATTGCATTAAAATACCTTACTTAAAATATAAACAGCAATTATCACTGAAATTTCTATTGTATAAATCTTTTTTGCATAAATATAAAACTCATTTTGTAATTCAATTTGGTCATGCTTTATAACTCTCATCTTTTTATATCTTTTTATCTCAATAACCAATAAAAATATAGAAGCTGGAATCATTAAAGCTATTGTAAAACTGAAAGTTTGTGCATAAAAAGCCACAATTGTTCCTGTATAAATTACTATTGCATTTGTTAAATGATATAAAGGTGTCAAAAATTTTAATCGTTTTGCTAAAACTATAAACTCTTTTTCTTTTGATACAGAATATAAATTAAATAACATTATTGCTAGAAAAAAATATATTGTATAAACGTGGGTCTGAACCGCACCGTGCATTAATTCCATTCTTGTTTATCTCACTTTTAAAAAATTTTGGTATTATATCTAACTTGTCATAAGTTTTTATTTTAACTACAAAAAGGAATAATATGGCTATAAATGTACAAACTGCTATAGAAATCATTTCAAATTTAACTCTAGATTTAAATTTTGAAATTATCCCAATAGAAAATGCATCTGGAAAAATAAGTGCAGAAGAAATTTTTGCTACAAGTTTTTTACCAAAATTTGATAATTCAGCGATGGATGGATATGCAATAATTTATGAAGATAAAGATAATGAATTAAATGTAATTGATACTATTTTTGCAGGTGATAACAATAATAAATTATTAGAAAAGAATACCTGTATAAAAATCATGACTGGTGCGAAAATGCCAAATAATTCAACAGCTATAATTCCAAAAGAAGATATAGAAGAACTTAATGATAATAAAATTAAAATTTTAAAAAATGTTAAGGAATTCCAACATATAAGATATATTGGTGAAGATATAAAATTAAATGAACTTTTAATAAATATCGGTGATGAGATTAATTTTTCAAAAATCACCCTACTTGCAAGTCAGGGAATTTCACATATAAAAGTTTATCAAAAACCAAAAGTTGTTGTTTTTGCAAGTGGAGAAGAATTAAAACTTCATTATGAAAAAATAGAATCTTTTCAAATTTACAATTCTAATACGCCAACATTTATAAGTCGTGCAAAAGAATTAGGTTGTGAAGTAGTTTTTATGGGTCAAGCAAAAGATACTATTGAAGATATAAAAAATTTAGTTAATAACTCTTTAAATGCAGATTTAATAATTACTTCAGGTGGTGTTTCAGTGGGAGATGCCGATTTTACAAAAGAAGCATTTTATGAATTAGGATTTGAAACACTTTTTGATGGTATAAATGTAAAACCAGGGAAACCGACTGTTTTTGGAAAAATTAAAAATACATATATTCTAAATCTTCCAGGAAACCCTCTTGCCTCTGCATTAATATTTGAAATGTTTGGGAAAATTCTGATTCAAAAACTTATTGGTTCAAGAAATATATATTCAAATTATATTTTAGGAAAATTAAAAGATGATTTTTCAACAAAAAAAGGAAAAACTACTTTAATTCCTGGTTACTTTGATGGAGAATATTTTGAAGCTTCTCAAAAAAGATCAGCTGGTATGGTTTGCGTTTTAAGTTCTTGTAATTCAATGATTATGATAGATAGTGAAGTTGAAAGATTAAAAAAAGATAGTTTAATAAAAATATTACCAATAAATTGGAAATTCTTTAGCGATATAAAAAAGGACTTTTTAACACATGAGTAACATCTCAACAAAAAAAGCAATATGTATTTTAAGCGGGGGAATGGATTCTACCCTAGCTTCATACATGGCAAAAAATGAAGGCTATGAAATAATTGCTGTTCATTTTAATTACGGACAAAGAACACAAAATAGAGAATTAAAAGCATTTAGAGATATTTGTGAAGATTTAAAAATTTTAGAAAAATATGAAATTGATATTCCATTCTTTACACAAATTGGAGCAAGTGCTTTAACAGATAAAAATATAGATGTTCCAATAGGTGGAATTGAAGATGGAGTTCCTATAACTTATGTTCCATTCAGAAATGGTATTTTTCTTTCAATAACAGCTGCGATTGCTGAAAAAGAAGCTGCAACGGCTATGTATATTGGAGTTGTTCAAGAAGATAGTTCAGGCTATCCAGATTGTACAGACTCTTTTATATCTGATATGAAAAAGGCTATAAATGAGGGAACTAAGAAAGATACACACATCGATATAAAAACCCCTTTAGTACATCTTACAAAAGCACAGATTGTTCAAGAAGCAATGAAATTAAATGTTCCACTTGAACACACATGGTCTTGCTATAAAGAAGAAATCGAAGCATGTGGGGTTTGTGATTCTTGTAGATTAAGGCTTAATGGATTTAAAATTGCAAATCAAATTGATCCAATTACGTACAAGGTTTTATGATGCATTGGAAAATATCAAAAGAGTTTGAGTTTTGTTATGGACATAGGGTTTGGTCACAAACTTTAAATACAGAATTTTCATTAGATGCTTGTTTAAAATGCCGACATTTACATGGTCATCAAGGAAAAATACTAGTTTATTTAGAAGCTAATGAGTTAAAAGATGGAATGGTTACAGATTTTAAACATCTTAATTGGTTTAAACAATTTATTGATAATGTTCTTGACCATAAATTTATTTTAGATATAAACGATCCTCTATTTTCAACCCTACTTCCACAGGTAAATAAAGAAGATTTAATTAAATTTGATGAAAACTACTATTTAGTAAATTTAACTAAATTCAATGATAAAGAAACTCATATAAAAGAGTTATATGAAGGTTATATTTTAGTAGATTTTGTTCCTACAAGTGAAAATTTATCAGCTTGGTTTTTAAAAATTGTACAAAAAAAGATGGACAAAATAAATATCAAAGTTTCACATGTAGAATTTTTAGAAACACCAAAAAGTAAAAGTACATTCTATGCTTGAAATAAATGAAATCTTTGGTCCAACAATTCAAGGTGAAGGGAAATTAGTAGGAACTCCCTCAATTTTCATCAGATTTGGAAAATGCAATTTCAAGTGTGAAGGTTTCGCTGTTGAGTATGAAACTCCAAGTGGAATTAAAAAATGTGCTTGTGATTCATATTATGCTGTTGATACTGAATTTAAAGATACTTGGACTAAATATAAATCTTATGAAGAGATTGTAAATGAAGTAGATGAATTATTAGCAAAATATCCAAATAATTATAAAATTGATATTGTAATTACTGGTGGAGAACCCCTACTTTATTGGAATAAAAATGAATTCCAAAAACTTTTAAAACATTACATTCAAAATGAACATAAAGTTACGATAGAAACAAATGCTTCATTAAATCTAAATTTTGAATTTGATTATCAAAAAAAGATTTTATTTTCGATGAGCGTAAAACTTAGTAATTCTTTAGAGCCATTAAAAAAAAGAATAAATAAAGAAACTATTACAAAAGTCCTAACAAATACAAATGAGTCATATTTAAAATTTGTCATTGGAAAAGATTTTTTAGAAGATGCGAATATTGAAATAACCGAGATTTTGAAGGATATCCCAAAGTGTGAAGTTTATCTTATGCCCCTTGGTGATACAGCAGAAGAAATAAATAAAAATTGTGAAGATGTGATAAATATGGCAATTGAAAATGGTTTTAAATATTGCGATAGATTACATATTAGAGTTTGGAATAATAAAAGAGGCGTTTAATTTTCAAATGCTTTTATTATAAAAGTGTTGATATAATAAACAATTAATGTAAAAATTTAAAAAGGATATAAATGAAATTTACAGGTTCTAATGTATTAATTACAGGTGCAAGTAAAGGAATCGGAGCTCAAATTGCAAAAACTTTAGCTAGTTTTGGATTAAAAGTTTGGATAAATTATAGAAGTGGAGCCCAAGCAGCTGAGTCTATAAAAGAAGAAATTGAAAAAGCTGGCGGAAAAGCTGCAATTATTAAAGCTGATGTTACAAATGAAGAAGAGTTCGCAAATGCAGTTAAAACAATTGTTGATGCGGATGGCGAATTATCATATTTAGTTAATAATGCAGGTATTACAAAAGATAAATTAGCTTTAAGAATGAGTGTTGCTGATTTTAACGATGTAATAAATGCGAATTTAACATCTTCATTTATTGGATGTAGAGAAGCTTTAAAAGTTATGAGTAAAAAAAGATTTGGTTCTGTTGTTAATATTTCTTCAATTGTTGGAGAAATGGGAAATGCAGGTCAAACTAATTATTCTGCTTCAAAAGGTGGCTTAAATGCAATGACAAAATCATTTGCAAAAGAAGCTGCTATTAGAGGAATTAGATATAATGCTGTAACTCCAGGATTTATTCAAACAGATATGACTCATGAATTAAAAGCTGAAGTAAAAGCTGAATATGAAAAAAATATTCCTCTTTCAAGATTTGGACAACCAAGCGAAATAGCTGATGCAGTTGCATTTTTATTAAGTGATCATGCTTCATATATTACAGGTGAAATATTAAAAGTTAACGGTGGATTATACGTTTAATTTTTTGTCAAAAAGTTAAAATATTTAATTTAAAAGAGTTTTTAAAACTTTTTTGTTATAATACGAACATAATTTTATAAAAGGAAATAAATATGGCATTATTAGATGACGTAAAAGAAGTAGTTATTGAGCAATTAGATTGCGATCCAGCAGAAGTAAAAGAAGATTCAAAATTCATTGAAGATTTAGGTGCAGATTCTTTAGACGTGGTTGAACTAGTTATGGCTTTAGAAGAAAAATTTGACATCGAAATCCCTGATGAAGATGCTGAAAAAATCTTAACTGTTGCAGACGCTATAAAATATATTGAAAATAACGCGTAATTTATGGATTTTAAATAGAAGATTAATATCTTCTATTTATTCATTTTAACTATTGAGTTTTTTTATAAAAAGATTGAATAATTCAAATAATAAAACATGGAGCATATTTAAATGAGAAGAGTTGTTGTAACAGGTATAGGTACTATTAATTCTACAGGACATAATGTAAAAGATTCTTTTAAAGCTGTGGTAGATGGTGTTTGTGGTATTGACACTATTACCCTATTTGATGCAAGTGAATTTTCTGTAAAAATTGCTGGTGAAGTAAAAGATTTCGATCCTACAACTGTAATGGACAAAAAAGAAGTGAAAAAAGCTGATAGATTTATCCAATTGGGTATTAAAGCGGCTTTAGAAGCTATGATTGATTCAGGTTATGTAACACAAGAAGATAAAAAAGTTGATGCTTCTATTGCTGATAGATTTGGAATGATTTCTGGTTCTGGAATTGGTGGTTTATCGACAATAGAAAGAAATTCTATTGTTTGTGAAACAAAAGGTTCAAGAAAAGTTTCTCCTTTCTTTATTCCATCATCACTTGCAAATATGTTAAGTGGATTTATTTCGATTGAACATAATTTGAGAGGTCCATCACTATCTCACGTAACAGCTTGTGCTGCTTCAACACACGCATTAAATGATGCTGTAAAAACTATAATGATAGGTGGAGCGGACAGAATTTTAGTTGTAGGTGCAGAAAGTGCTATTTGTGCTGCTGGTGTTGCTGGATTTGCAGCGATGAAAGCATTATCTACAAGAAACGATGAGCCAAAAAAATCATCAAGACCATTTGATATTGATAGAGATGGTTTTGTGATGGGAGAAGGTGCAGGAGCATTAGTCGTCGAAGATTTAGAAATTGCACTTGCTAGAGGTGCTAAAATTTACGCCGAAATTATTGGATTTGGTGAATCAGGAGATGCTAATCATATAACTTCACCTGTTATGGATGGTCCTTTAAGAGCTATGAAAGCAGCATTTGAAATGGTAAAAAGTATCACGGGGGAATATCCAAAAATTGATTATATTAATGCACATGGAACATCAACTCCTGTTGGTGATAAAAATGAAACAGCTGCAATTAAAGCACTATTTGAAGGAAAAGATATACCATTAGTTTCTTCAACTAAAGGTCAAATTGGACATTGCCTAGGTGCAGCAGGAGCTATTGAAGCAATATTTACACTTAAAGCTTTAGAAGAAGGAATTATTCCTCCAACTATTAATATAGATAATCAAGATCCTGAATGTGATTTAGATTATATTGCAAATGTTGCGAGAAAAGCTAATCTTACTACAGTTATGAGTAATAACTTTGGATTTGGTGGAACTAATGGTTCTGTAATTTTCAGAAGATACGAAAAATAATTTAAACTATAACCTAAGTATAAAAGAGATAATTTAATTATCTCTTTTTTTTTTAAAGGGAAAAAATTGGCAACTTACCTAGAATTCGAAGATAAAATCAAGAAAATTGAAGACGAAATAATTACAGCAAAAACAAAATCTGATGAACATGCAGTAGATATTTTAGAAAAGAAATTAGAAAAAGAAGTTGAGAAAACTTTTAAAAACTTAAGTGATTATCAGAAACTTCAACTTGCTCGTCATCCAGATAGACCTTATTCACTTGATTACATAAATGCCTTATTAACAAATGCTTATGAAATTCATGGGGATAGACACTACGTTGATGACCATGCAATTGTTTGCTATTTAGGATTTATTGGTACTCAAAAAGTATTAGTGATTGGTGAACAAAAAGGTAGAGGAACAAAAGATAAGCTTTACAGAAATTTTGGAATGCCAAGTCCTGAAGGCTACAGAAAAGCATTAAGAGCTGCAAAAATGGCTGATAAATTTCAAATTCCAATTTTGATGTTGGTTGATACTCCCGGTGCATACCCAGGGATTGGAGCAGAAGAAAGAAATCAAAGCGAAGCAATTGCTAGAAATTTATATGAATTTGCTGACTTAACAACTCCAACTGTTTCAGTTGTTATTGGAGAAGGTGGTTCAGGTGGTGCATTGGCAATTTCAGTTGCAGATAAACTTGCAATGATGAGATATTCTGTATATGCTGTTATTTCACCTGAAGGTTGTAGTGCTATTTTATGGAATGATCCTGCAAAAGTTGAAACAGCTGCAAATGCTTTAAAAATTACAGCTGAAAATTTAAAAGATTTAAATCTTATCGATGATATTATAAATGAGCCTTTAATTGGTGCACATAGAAAAAAAGAAGAGGCTATTTTAGCTTTAAAAGATTATTTTTTAACATCTTTAGAACAATTAAAAAAACTAACTCCTGAAAAAAGATTAGAAAATAAATATCAAAAAATCATGAATTTAGGTTCTTTCTTAGAAAGATAAATTTAAATAAAACAAGAAGTAAAACTTCTTGTTATCTAACTAATCTACCAACTGGCTCGCCACCAATTATGTGAAAATGTAAATGATAAACTTCTTGCCCGCCATCATCACCAACATTTGTAATTAATCTATATCCACTTTGTTTTATATCTAATATAGCTGCAACTTTTTGAATAAATTCCGTCATTTCAGCCATAATTTGAGAAGGCATTACATCAAAAGAAGCATAATGTTCTTTTGGGATAATTAATACATGAATTTTTCTTGTAGGATTAATATCATTAAATGCTAAAAACTTTTCATCCTCTAAAATAGTTTGATTTGGTATCTCACCTTTTACAATCTTACAGAATATACACATTATTTTTCCTTGAAATTAAATAGTAAAATATTATAACCAAACTCTAATAAATCTTTATGTATAATCCCAAAAATACAGATACAAATAATTTAAATTCAAGATAATTATTTATAAATTTAGGGAGAAAAAGTGACACAGTGGATTGAAAAAATAACCAATGCAACATCACTTGAAGAGTTAGAAAATCTTAGAATTGATACTTTAGGTAAAAAAGGTATCTTAACTTTAGAATTTGCTAAAATGAAAAGTGTTCCAAATGAAGAAAAAAAAGTTTTTGCAGAAAAGTTAAATACACAAAAAGAGTTAATTACAACTGCACTAGAATCAAAAAAAATAGTTTTAGAAAAAGTTGCTCTAAATGAAAAATTAGAAAATGAAAAAATTGATGTAACAAGATTTAATAATGAGCTAACTTGTGGTGCAACACACCCAGTTGTTGAAACAATGGATAGAATCATTAAATATTTCCAAAATTTAAATTTTGCAGTTGAAGAAGGACCACTTGTTGAAGATGATTTCCATAACTTTGAAGCTCTAAATCTTCCTAAATACCACCCTGCTCGTGATATGCAAGATACTTTTTACAATAAAGATTATACATTATTAAGAACTCACACTTCACCTGTTCAAATTAGAACGATGCTAACTCAAAATACTCCTATTAGAATGATAGCTCCAGGAACTGTTTTTAGAAGAGATTTTGATATTACTCATACTCCAATGTTTCACCAAATAGAAGCATTAGTTGTTGATGAAGCAGACAAAGTTTCATTTGCAAATTTAAAACATGTATTAGTTGAATTTTTACAACATATGTTTGGTGATGTTGAAGTAAGATTTAGACCTTCATTTTTCCCATTCACAGAACCATCAGCTGAAGTTGATATTTCATGTGTATTTTGTAAAGGTGATGGATGTAGAGTTTGTTCACAAACTGGATGGCTTGAAGTTTTAGGTTGTGGTATTGTTGATGAAAATGTATTTAAAGCAGTTGGTTATGAAAACAAATCTGGATATGCTTTTGGATTAGGTGTTGAAAGATTTGCAATGCTAATTCATAATATTGGAGATTTAAGATCACTATTTGAAAGTGATACAAGATTATTAGGACAATTCAAATGATAATTACTAGAAGTTGGTTAGAAGAATTTATTGATATTTCAAAAATTCCGACAGATGATATTTGTAAAACTTTAAATGCAATTGGTTTTGAAGTTGATAGTTTAGAAAGAATTTCAATTGCTCCTAAAGTCGTAATTGGAAAAGTTTTAGAAAAAGAAAAACATCCAGATGCTGATAAATTAAATATCTGTCAAGTAGATTTAGGAACACATCAAGTTCAAATAGTTTGTGGTGCTAAAAATGTTGAAGTTGGACAATTTGTACCAGTTGCCACAGTAGGTTGTGATTTAGGAAATGATTTTATTATTAAAGAAGCAAAATTAAGAGGTGTTGAATCAAATGGAATGATTTGTTCTGCAACTGAACTTGGACTTCCAAAATTAAATGATGGAATATTAGAACTTGATGATTCTATTGGCGAATTAGTTTTAGGAAAAGAGTTAAAAGAATATTCAAAACTAAATGATGACATTATTGAAATTGGGTTAACTGCAAATAGAGGTGATTGTTTAAGTATAAATGGAATCGTAAGAGAATTAAGTGCATTTTATTCAATTGTGTTAATTGAATGTGATAAAAAAATTAATTACAATAAATTGGGTATTGGTCAACTTTTAGAAATAGAATGTGATAAGCATATTGATTCATCTTTGTCTTTTATAGTTATTGATTTTTCAGATTTTAAACTAAATGTTTTACAAAAATTAAGAACTGCAATAATTGGTAAATTTCAAGAAAATAACGATGTAAAAAATATTTTAACTTATACTACACACACAACAGGTGTAATTTTAAATGCATATTCAAAAGAAAAAACTATAAAAGGTGAAAATCTTAATATTATGTATATTAAAAAGGATGAATTAGGATTTGATAATATTTATGGAACAGAACAATTAAGTAAAATTTGTGTTGAACATAATGAAATAGATACGAATGATACAAATTTTATTATTGAAGCTTCATATATTAATCCTGAATTAATATCAAAAAAAGTTTTTGATGCAAAAATAAAAACTGGAGAAGTTTATTATAAAGCTTCAAGAGGAAGTGAACCAAATATTGATTATGGAATAAATTATCTTTCAACTTTAGTTTCTAAGTCTGGAGCTTCTATTTATGGCGGTTGCGAAACTTTTGTGGAAGATAAAGAAAAATTAACTTTAGATATAAGTGTAAATAAAATTAATGCTATTATTGGTCAAGAAATACCTAAAATTGAGATTGAAAGAATTCTTGTTTCATTAGGTTTTGTGGTTAAAGATATTGGTAGTATTTTAGTTATTAAAGTGCCTTATTATAGACATGACATAAAAAATATTGCAGATATTACTGAAGAAATTGTAAGAATAATTGGAATTGATAATATCATTGCTAAACCTTTACAAATTGATGAAGTAAATAGAGTTAATAAAACTTCTAATGACTTAATCAAAAAAAATAAATTAAGATTTAAAGCAATAGAAAATGGGTTTTATGAAACATTAACTTATGTATTTTCTTCAAAAGAAAACTTAGAAAAATATAATTTTAGAACAGTAAAAGATGAATTAGAATTAATAAATCCAATAGTTAAAGAGTTAAATACATATAGAACTACAATTTTATTAAATTTAGTAGAAGCTTGTGCAAACAACTTCAAAGTTGGTGGGAAATCAACTGCATTTTTTGAAATAGGAACTATTTTTGATGAAAATAGAGCAGAGAGTAAAAAAATATCATTTATTCAATCAGGTTCATCTGAACTTGAAGATTTTACAAATGCTGGAAAACCAAAAAATATTGATTTCTTTTCTTTTTCAAAAAAAATCTTAAATACAATTGGAAAATTTGATTTAGAACCAATGACTCAAATAGATAATTTATTTATTCATCCATATCAAAATGCAAATGTATTAATAGATGGAAAAGTAGTTGGATATATTTGTAAACTACATCCGAGTGTTTGTACAGATTTTGATTTAAATGATACATTTATCGCTGAAATTGATTTTGAAGCAATTAAAAATGATATTATAAAGACCGGTTCATATTCAAAATTTCAATCATCAAAAAAAGACTTAACAATTATTGTCCCAAAATCTTTAGAATACAAAGAGATTAAAAAAGTAATAAATTCTTTAAGTAATTCAAATATTAAACAATTTAATTTAATTGATATTTATCATGATGAGAAGCTGGGCGAAAATGAAAGTTTAACCATAAGATTTGTTCTTCAAAATGATGAAAAAACAATGGAAGAAGAAGATATTACAACAACTATGAATTCAATTCTAGACGCACTAAATAATAAATTATCAATTGGTTTAAGACAGTAATCAAAAGGAAAAAAGTGGAAAAATTTACTATAAAAAAATTAACAAAAGCATTTGATATAGAAATAGATTCAATTGCAAGTGATAAATCAATATCTCACAGATGTGCAATGTTTTCACTTTTTTCAAATCAAACTTCGTACATAAAAAATTATTTAACAGCAGAAGATACATTAAATACTTTAAGTATAGTAGAACAATTAGGCGCAACTATTAAAAGGGATGGGTCAAGTGTAGAAATCACACCAACTCCAATTTTATCTGAACCATCTGATGTTCTTGATTGTGGAAACTCAGGAACTGCAATGAGATTATTTTGTGGTTTGTTGGCTTCAATTGATGGTGCATTTACACTAACAGGTGATAAATACTTAAGAAATAGACCAATGAAAAGAGTTGCTGATCCACTGAGAAGCATAGGTGCTTTAATTGATGGAAGAGAAAATGGGAATAAAGCTCCGTTGTTTATTAGAGGAGTAAAGGAATTAGAACCATTTATTTATCACTCTCCAGTTGATTCTGCCCAAGTTAAATCTGCAATGATTTTAGCAGCTCTTAGAGCAAATGGAATCTCAAAATATAAAGAAAATGAACTTACTCGTGACCATACGGAGCGAATGTTAAAAGGTATGGGAGCAACTCTTGAAAATGATAGTGAAGGTTTTATAAATATTTATCCTTTAACTGGACATTTAAAACCTTTAAATATTACAGTTCCAACCGATCCATCTTCAGCATTTTTCTTTGCACTTGCAGCTGCAATTACTAAAAATGCAAGAGTTTTAATTAAAAATGTAACTTTAAATCCAACGAGAATTGAAGCTTATCAAGTTCTAAAAAAAATGGGTGTAATTGTAAACTTTGTCGAAAAAGAGAATATTTACGAACCAATTGGAGATATAGAAGTTATTAATAATGAATTAAATGGCGTTGAAGTTAGTGGAAATATTTCATGGTTAATAGATGAACTTCCTGCTTTGTCAATCGCAATGAGTTTAGCAAATGGAAAATCAAAAGTTTCAAATGCTAAAGAATTAAGAGTAAAAGAGTCAGATAGAATTTCAAGTGTTGTAAATAACTTAAAACTTTGTGGTGTAACATACACAGAATTTGAAGATGGTTATGAAATAACTGGAGGAACTATTCAAAAAGCAGTAATAAATTCTCATGGTGATCATAGAATTGCCATGAGTTTTGCAATAGCTGGACTTAATAGTGATATGGAAATTGAAGATACTCAATGTATAGATACTTCTTTCCCAAATTTTAAAGAAATACTAGACTCTTTATATAAATAAAGGCAATTTAAATGAAAGTAAAACTAGCATCAAACTATGGATTTTGCTTTGGCGTAAAAAGAGCAATAAAAATAGCAGAAGATTACGATAATTCGGCAACAATGGGTCCACTTATTCATAATCAAGACGAAATAAATAGATTAAAGAATGATTTTAATGTAGGATTGTATACAAAATTAAGTGATGTAAAAGATAATGATACAGTTATTATTAGAACTCATGGTATTCCAAAAAATGATTTAAAACATTTAAGAACATTAAATGCAAAAATCATAAATGCAACTTGTCCCTTTGTTACAACTCCTCAACAAATAGTTAAAAAAATGTCTACAGAAGGATATTCTATTCTCATTTTTGGGGATGCAGATCATCCTGAAGTTAAGGGGGTACAATCTTATGCAGAAAGTCAAGATGATGTTCATATTGTATTAGAACCCTCTGATTTAGAAAACACTATTTTTAAAAATAATAAAATCGCAACCGTTGCACAAACAACGAAAAAAAAAGAAAAATATCTTGAAATAGTTAATTATTTAATTCTGAAAAATAAAGAAGTTAGAGTTTTTAATACAATTTGTGATGCAACATTTGAAAATCAAGACGCAGCAAGAGAACTTTCAAAAGAGGTTGATATTATGATTGTAATTGGTGGAAAAAACTCATCAAATACAAAACAATTACACTCTATTTGTTTAGAAAATTGTCCTGATTCTTACTTAATTGAGAACCAAACGGAACTAGATACTCATTGGTTTTTAGATAAAAAACTATGTGGAGTAACAGCAGGTGCTAGTACACCTGATTGGATAATACAGCAAGTTGTAGACAAAATAGAATCAGTTAACTAAGAGTTTTTAAGCCAATTTTGTGTATAATCGTCCCATTTAATAAAACTGGTAAATATGAAGGAATAAAATGGGTATCGAAGATATTGATTTAGGTGAAGACTTTGATTTTGAGCAAATGCTTAATGAGTCTTTCGAGAATGCAGAAAATAACTCTGTAGTTGATGGTGTAATTGTTGAAATTAATAGCGAAAGAGTTTTAGTTGATGTTGGTCAAAAGATTGAAGGTCAATTAAATATTTCAGAAATTACAATTGGTGGTGAAGTTAAATACAAAGTTGGTGACACAATTCCTGTTATGTTAATGGGAAGCAGAGGTGAAAGACCAAGCATTTCACATAAAAAAGTTTTACAAAAAGAAAAATTTGATACTTTTGTAAAAACTCATGGTGAAAATGTAGAAGATGTAACTATTGAAGGTAAAATCGTTTCTGTTAAACAAAGAGGTGGTTTTATAATCGAAGATGCTGATGGTTGTGAATATTTCATGCCTATGGCACAATCATACTTAAAAGCTATTGGAGCTGTTGGTAAAACAGTAAAAGCAAAAGTTATTAAAGTAAATAAAGCACAAAATTCAATTATTGTTTCAAGAAAAAAATTAATTGAAGAATCAAAAGCTGTAAAAGACAATAAAGTAACTGAAATTTTAGACAATAAAGAGCCAGTTATTGGAACTATCAAAAAAATTACTTCTTATGGAATGTTTGTAGATTTAGGTGGAATTGATGGTTTAGTAAACTATAATGAAATCTCATACAAAGGTCCTGTAAATCCTGCAAATTATTACAACGAAGGTGATGAAGTTTCTGTTGTAGTTTTATCTTATGACAAAACAAAACAACATTTATCATTATCTATCAAAGCTGCACTTTCTAATCCTTGGGAAGAAATCAAAGATGAATTAGAAGTAGGTGACACTATTACAGTTACTGTTTCGAATTTTGAATCTTATGGTGCATTTGTTGATTTAGGAAATGATATTGAAGGTTTATTACATATTTCAGAAATTTCATGGAATAAAAACTTAAAAAATCCAAAAGAACTTTTAACAATTGGTGAAGAAATTAATGTTGAAGTTATTGAATTAAATATTGAACAAAAAAGATTAAGAGTTTCTTTAAAAAATCTTCAAGAAAAACCTTTTGCAAAATTCACAAATGAACATAAAATTGGTGATGTAATTAAAGGTAAAATTGCTACATTAACTGATTTTGGTGCTTTTGTTAGCATTGGTGATGTTGATGGTTTATTACATAATGAAGAAGCTTCATGGGAACCAAATGCAAAATGTAAAACACTTTATAAAAAAGGTGATGAAGTTGAAGTTAGAATTATTAAAATAGATAAAGAAAAAGAAAATATTTCATTATCAATTAAAGAAATTGCTGATTCTCCTGCAAAAAAATTCCAAGATGCATATAAAATTGGTGATATTGTAAAAGGAATTGTTAAAGATGCAAAAGAATTTGGAATCTTTATAAAACTTGAAAACAATCTTGATGGTTTAATTAGAAATGAAGATTTTGGTCCATTAAAAGCTGATGAAGTTAAAAATGGTGATGAAATTGAAGCTGTTGTTGTAAACATTGATACTAAGAAAAATAGAGTTAGATTATCTGTTAGAAGATTAGAGCAACAACAAGAAAGAGAAGTTTTAAAATCTGTAAATGATGATTCATCTATGACATTAGGTGATATTATTAAAGACCAAATGAAATAATAGGATTTATTTAAATGAGTAAACATACAATTGTAGTTTGTGACCATATACATGAAGCTGGTTTACAAATTCTTCAAAATACTGAAGATATAAATTATGTATATGCAGCAGATGTAAATAAAACAGAATTATTAAATATTATCAAAGATGCACATGTTGCAATTACTAGATCATCAACTGATGTTGATGAGAAGTTTTTAAATGCAGCTGTTAATTTAAAAGCAATCATTAGAGCTGGTGTTGGTTATGATAACGTTGATATTGAAGGATGTAGTAAAAGGGGGATAATCGCAATGAATGTCCCAACTGCAAACACAATAGCAGCAGTTGAATTAACTATGACTCACATGTTATCTTGTATGAGAAAATTTCCTTATGCTCATAATCAATTAAAAATTGACAGAGTTTGGAAAAGAGAAGATTGGTATGGTAATGAACTTTATGGTAAAAAACTAGGTGTTATTGGTTTTGGAAATATAGGTCATAGAGTAGCACTTAGAGCTAAATCATTTGAAATGGACGTAATCGCTTACGATCCATATATTCCTTCAACTAAAGCAACTGATTTAGGTATTAAGTACACAACTAATTTTGACGATATTTTATCATGCGATATTATTACCATTCATACGCCAAAAAATAAAGAAACAATCAATATGATTAGTTTTGAAGAAATTGCAAAAATGAAAGATGGTGTAGTTTTAATTAACTGCGCAAGAGGTGGATTATACAATGAAGATGCATTAGTAGAAAACCTAAAATCTGGGAAAATTGCGATGGCAGGAATAGATGTATTTATCAAAGAACCTGCAACTAGTCATCCTTTATTAGATTTACCAAATGTAACTGTAACTGCTCATTTAGGAGCAAATACAAAAGAATCTCAAAGAGAAATCTCTGTTCAAGCTGCAAATAATGCAATTGAATCAGCACGAGGAATTGCATATCCAAATGCTTTAAATTTACCAATTGATGAAAGTAAAATTCCATCATTTGTAAAACCATATATTGAACTTACTCAAAAAATGGCATTTTTAATTGCACAATTAAGTAAAAGTGAAATTAGATCAATTAATATTTCAGCAGAAGGTCAAGTTTCTGAATACTTAGATTCATTACAAACTTTTGCAACAGTTGGAGTTTTATCGGTATCTTCAGGTGATGAAGTAAACTATGTAAATGCTAACTTTATTGCAAAAGAAAAAGGTATAGAACTAACTACATCTGGATTATCTAATCATAGTGGCTACCAAAATAAAGTTTCTATTAAAATTACTACACCAACTGGTGTAAAAACAATTTCAGGAACTGTATTTAATGAAGATGTACAAAGAATTGTTGAAATTAATGGCTTCTCTTTAGATATTGAACCAAAAGGTAAAATGATTGTTATGAGAAACAATGATGTACCAGGTGTAATTGGTGAAGTTGGAAAAATCTTAGGTAATAGCAATATTAATATTGCTGACTTTAGACTTTCAAGGGGAAAAGATGGTGCATTAGCTGTCATTCTTGTTGATGAAAAAGTTAATTCAGATATATTAAAAAAACTTGATAATTTAGAAGCTGCAATTGCAGTTGCATACGCAGAAATATAAGGAGAAACTATGGCAATTGGTATGAGCGAATTAAAAAAGGGATTAAAAATTGAAGTAGATGGTGTTCCTTATAAAATTACTGAATATCAACATGTAAAACCTGGAAAAGGTGCTGCTTTTGTTAGATGTAAAATTAAATCATTTTTAAATGGCAAAGTTATTGAAAAAACTTTCCATGCTGGTGATAAATGTGAAGTTCCAAACTTACAACAAAAACAAATGCAATTTTTATATGATGATGGTGAGTTATTACAATTTATGGATAATATAACTTATGAACAAGAAGGTTTAACTTATGATCAAGTTGGAGAAGCATTCGATTGGATTATTGATGGTATGTCTTGTGATATGATGTATTACAATGGAAAAGCTATCACTGTTGAGCCTCCAATGGTTGTAGAATTAAAAATTGTAGAAACACCACCAAACTATAAGGGTGATTCTCAAGGTGGTAGAAAACCTGCTACTTTAGAATCAGGTGCTGTTGTACAAATTCCTTTCCATATCCTTGAAGGTGACATTATTAAATGTGACACAAGAACTGGGGAATATTTAGAAAAAGTAAAATAGTAGCTTTGCTACTATTTTATTTTCCTATTTTCTTTTTAAAAAAACTATCTTATCATCTCCAATAAAATTTTCATGCATTATCTCAAAATCTATATCTATTTCATTTAAAGCATTATCACCATTTTTAATTTTTGGACTAATTATCAATATAATAAAATCAATTCTTTGCTTTAGTTTTTCAAGTAAATTATAAGTTCCTTCAATCATAACAAATTTATAATCTAGTAATTTAAATAAATCATCTGAAATTATTACTTTTCTATTTGCTGTTTTGAATAATGGAATACTATTATCAAAGATTTTATTTTTACTATATATAAATACATCAGGATTATTTCCTTGAATATATCTTGTATCTAAAGTTGGTCTATCAATTCTTATTGTATTTCCACCAATTACTAATAAATCAATTTTATCTCTTAAAGCATGAACATAAGCTAATGCTCTATTTGAAGAAATTTTTCCATTCGTTGTTCCATTTAGAGTTTGAGCCATTTTGAAAAATATTGACGTTTTATTTTGCCATGATAGAAATGGTAATATTAGATTATTCCCTTCATTTTCAAGGACACCTAATGTTACTTTTATATTTTCATTTAAAAGAGTTTCTATGCCACCAGAAGCTACATTATTTGTGTCTTTTACACTTATAATAACTCTTCTAGGTTTCAACTCCTTCAAAAGATTTGCACATGCAGGCGTTTTACCAATATGATTACATGGCTCTAATGTTACATAAATATCACAATCATTGAAAAAATTATTATGATTCTTAATCAAAAACTCATGTATCTCATGTGAAGTTTGTCTTATTTTCAATACAGAATTTGGATTAAAATTTAAAAATGCAACTTTAAGTGCATTTACTTCTGCATGAGCTTGTCCTGCTTCTTTATGTGCTTCTATTGCTAAAAGCTTCCCATCTTTAACAATTACACAACCAACAGCTGGATTTGGATAAGTTAAAAGTTGATATTTCCAAGCCTCATCAATTGCTAATTTCATATAAAAATTATCATCTATTTTCATTTTAATTCACTTATATAATTTTTTAAAGAGGTTAGTATATAGGAAGTAGTTTTAATTAGTGTTAAAATTAATAGAGTAAAACTCTATTAATTCTTATTTTACCATTCGAAGTATGTAGCAGCTGCTAAAATTGAATCATAAGTAATTTCATCATCACCAAATTCTGTTTTAACTACTATTTTTTCATTATCAGCAGAAATTAATTCACCTTTAAATATTTCCATTGCAAAGTTTTTAATTTTAACTTTTTCACCAACAGAAGCAATAAAATGATCTTTTTTTCTAAGTTTTCTTTCAATTCCAGGAGAGCTTACTTCTAAAATATATTCTCCACCCATTGGTTCATCTACATCTAAAATAGGTGAAATCATTCTTGAAATTTCAGCACATTTATCTAAACTTATTCCATTTTCAGCAGTTATTAAAACTCTAAAAATATTTCTATCATGCTCTTTTGCATTAACAATGTCATAAAGATTAGCACCTAAGCTTTCTACAGCTAATTTAATTGATTCTTCTAAACTCATTCTTCTTCACTCTTTGTTTTTCTAATTTTAGCAAATAATGCTTCAATATTTTTTGACTTTTCTAAAGATGTATCATTTAAAAAAGTAAAGTTTGGACATTTATACCAACCCGTACTTGCTAATATATGAGTTCTTATTCTTCCATTTGCTTTATTTAATAAAGCAATAATCTCTTTTATCGCATCTTTTTCATAATCAGAACCATCAAAATAAACGATAGCATCATATTTACCATTTTTACAGTTAACTGCCGTAATGGGTAAAGAATTAATTCTCGTATCCACTAAATTTGATAGTGCTTCTGGAATTAATTCCATTAATAACGATTCTGTTCTTTGTAAATTAATACTTTTCATTATTTGTTATCTACTGATACTTTCTCTTCAATTTGAATAAATGTTTCAATAAAATCGCCTACTTTAATATCATTGAATTTATCAAACATAATTCCACACTCATAACCATTAGCAACTTCTTTTGCATCATCTTTAAATCTTTTTAATGATGAAATTTTACCTGTATAAGTAACAATCCCATCTCTAATGATTCTAGCATGACCACCTCTGATTACTTTTCCATCTGTTACTAAACATCCAGCAACTGTACCAATTTTAGGAACAACAAATGTATCTCTAACTTCTGCTTGACCAGTATTTTCTTCTCTAATAACAGCACTCATCATTCCTGATAATGCATCTTTTACATCATCAATTAAATCATAAATGATTGAGTATGTATTAATAGAAATTCCATCTGCTTTTGCTTTTGCTTTAATAGAACCTGTCGGTCTTACATTAAATCCTAAAATAATACATCCCTCAGATGCACCAGCTAGAACTAAGTCAGACTCTGTTATTCCTCCAACAGCTGAATGAATTACTTTTACTTTAACTTCATTATTAGCAATTTTTTCTAATGAACCTTTAATAGCTTCAAGTGAACCACCAACATCCGTTTTAATAATTACAGGAAGTTGTTTAATTTTTCCTTCAGCTATTAATCCACTCATCTCTTCTAACGAAACTTTTGTAGATTTAGATAACTCTTTAGCACGTGCATGTTCAGCTCTTGTAGTTGCGATATCTCTTGCTTCTTTATCAGTATCAAGAACAACCATTACAGAACCTGTTGTTGGAACATCATTTAAACCTAAAACTGTTCCTGTTTCTGATAATCCAAGCTCTTTAACTGGATTTCCATTATCATCAGTAATTGCTTTTACTCTACCAAAAGTAGTATCACAAATAATATTATCACCAATTCTTAGAGTTCCATTTTGTACAATAATAGTAGCAACTGGACCTCTACCTTTTTCTAATGAAGATTCAATAACAGCAGCCTTTGCTTTTACTGTTGGATCAGCTCTTAATTCTAATAATTCTGATTGTATTAAAATATTTTCTAATAAATCATCAATTCCAGCACCAGTTAAAGCAGAAACTCCAATGAATTCTGTATTTCCACCCCAATCAATTGGTGTTAAACCTCTTTCAGCCATTTGAGCTTTTACCATATCTGGATTTGCACTTTCTTTATCCATTTTATTAATTGCTACAATAATTGGGCAACCACTAGCTTTTGCATGAGAAATAACTTCTTCAGTTTGAGGTTTAACACCATCATCAGCGGCAACAACAATAATAATAATATCTGTAATTGCTGAACCTCTTGCTCTCATTGCAGAGAAGGCAGCATGCCCTGGAGTATCTACAAATGTGATTTTTTGTCCATTTTTTTCAACAGTGTAAGATGAAATATGTTGAGTAATCCCACCTGCCTCACCTTTTGCCACTTTTGAAGATCTAATTTTATCTAATAATGAAGTTTTACCATGGTCAACATGTCCCATTATTGTAACAACTGGTGGTCTTGTAACAAAATCAGAATCATTTATATCTTCATCAAGATAATCACCAACATAATTAACATCTTCTAAAGCATCTCTAACAGTAACTTCAATACCAAACTCTTCACCAAGGATTTCTAATTCATCTTGTTTTAGGAAGTCATTTTTTGTAACTAACATTCCTAAAGAAAATAATACTGTTATAACTTCAGATGTAGTTTTTCCACAAGCCTCTGCAAATTCGTAAACCCTAATATCTTCAGGAATAGTAACTTCAGTAATTTCTATTTCTTCTTGAGTTCTAGCTATTCTTTTTTTTCTTTTCCCTCTTTTTAAACCTTGAGGTGCATTTCCAAACGCAGCTGGTCTTGAGCTTCTTGATTGTTTTGCAGGATTTTGAGGTTTTGGTTCATCAAATATTTTAAATCCATCTCCTAAATCCATATCAAGTAAAACTACTTCTTCTCCAAGTAATGAATCATCAGAACTTACAAAATCATCTGTATAAGCTCTATTAACTTCAAGTTTTTTACCATGATCTTGTGCTCTTACAACTGTTTTCTTCTTTTCTTTTTTTATTCTATTTTTTCTTTGTTCTTCACTTAAATTACCATTATCACCATGTGATTCATCTTCATTTACACCTAAAATTTCACTTAACGATTTCATTTTCTTTTTATTTTGAAGATCAGAATCATATGATTTTACAACAACTTCTTCCTCTTTAGGTTTGTTCTTTTTAACAATAACTAAACCTCTTCTTTTAGGTACTATTTTACTAGCATTATCAGGATTAACTTCAGGTTTATCAAATTCTTCTTGAGCAGGTTTTAAAGCAGATCTTGAAATAGGTTTTGAAATTATAACTTTTTTTAACTCTGGTTTTTTTGCAACTTCAGGCTCTTTATTTTCAATAACTTCAACTTTTTCTAATTCAATTTTAGTCTCTTTTACTTCTTCAGCAATTTCTTGCGTCTTATTTTCAATAACTTTTTTTGCTTTAGATGCTGGTTTACTTGGTAATCTTGAACTACTTCCAGTCATGATATATTTTGTAATTTCTTCAGCATCTTCATATGATACTGCACTTTGAGGTGATTTTAGTTCTATTCCTAAATCTTTAGCTTTCGCAATTACGTCTTGGCTACTTGCTCCCGCTTCTTCTGCAATTTCATAAACTCTTACTTTATCTGACATCTGTTAGCATCTCCTTAAGTTGTGTGACATACTTATCTTTATTTTTACACTCTTTACAAAGCGATTTTTCGATTCTTTTATAATCTTTTCCACTTATATCTGTAAATAATAGCTTTTCGCAGTCATTACAAATATAAAAACTTCTACCAAAATTATTGTAAAACAACAATTTTTTTTCTTCACATTTTAGTCTTAATAACTCTTTTTGTTCAAATTTGCCTCGGCAAACAACACAAGTTCTTAAGGTCTCTTTTAAACTAGGCAAATATTATACCTAAAATATACTTAATATCAAAGATTTTCAAATTTCTATTCTCACACCGCTATTATCAAAATCAGCAACAAATACTTTGAAATGAGGAAATTTAAGCTTTAAATTTTTCTCGAGATTTTTGCTATCATCCGCATAAGACATTGAAAATAAAGTTGATCCTGAACCTGATAAAGTACTCATTAAAGCACCCTCTTTTAAAGCTGTTTTTTGAACATCAAAAAGTTCTGGCATCTGTTTCATTCTGTATTTTTGATGAACTTGATCATGTGAAGCATGTTTTAACATTTCCCAATCTTCAGCCATAAAAGCAGCTGTTAATAATGACGAATGAGAAATATTAAAAACTGTATCCTCTTTTGAGTATTTAAAAGGCAAAGTTTTTCTTGAAAGTTGTGTTGAAATTGCTCTATTTGGTACAACAACCACTGCTTTTAAACTTTTAGGTATTTCTTTTCTTATGTATCTTACTTCATTTTCTTGAACACATGCCACATTAAAACCACCCATAACAGCAGGTGTTATATTATCAGGATGACTTTCATAAGCTAAGGCTAAATTTAATAATTTATCTTTCTCAAGTTTTATTCCCTCAATTGCATAAGCACTTGCAATTGCAGAAACAATAACAGCAGATGAACTTCCTAAACCTCTTGATAATGGAATCTCATTTTGAAATTCAAATCTAAAATATCTTTTTTTATATGATAAATTATGGTAAAAATCATTAAATATTGAAATAAACATGTTATTGTCTTTTAAAGCAGGATTATTTGCACCCTCACCTTTTAAAGAAACGCTATGGAATTTTGATGGTCTTATGATTACTTGGTTTTTCATTGAGATTGCTAGACCTAAGCAGTCAAAACCTGGGCCTAAATTTGCACTAGTAGCGGGAACGCTTACTTTCATCCATTTCCTTCTTAAACTTTAAACAGCTGGTAAATTATATATTGGCAGTGTTTCTTCGTTAAAATTATATTTTTCTATACACATAGGTAATTTAAAGTCGTGGATTATACAATCTTTTTCTAAAAAATCTACTTTAACTTCATTTTCATCATTTATAAAGTATTTTTTTCCTAATGCTTTTATTGGTGAATTTTGATTAAATTCAAAGCCCATTATTGCATTAAATTTAATATCTTTTGTAAGGCAAATTGTTTTCAAAAATATATAAGCCACTTTAATAGCCATAAAAGACCCCGGTGAATTTACATAAATTATTTTCTCAATTTTATACTCTTTAAGAAGTTGTTCAAATAAACTTGGAAGTAAATCAGATGTTTTACCATCAAGTTTATGTTCTTTAATTAATTTCTTATTTTCATAGATTCCAATTAATAAAGGATTCGAAATAGTAATTACTAAAATTTCAATCAATTTTTACCTTAATTATCAGCATTTGCATAAGCCATTTCAAATACAACAGCCTCACTACTTGCTTCTTCTAAATCAATTATTTCATAGTTTTCAGCACTTTCAAAAAGTTTTTTTGTAAGTAAATGATTTAAATGATGACTTCCAGCAATTGCGTCATATTCACCAACCATTGTATATTCTAAAAGTGCCATATCACCAATCGCATCAAGGATTTTATGTCTTACAAACTCATCATCAAATCTTAAACCTTCAGGATTTAAAACTTTTGTTTGGTCAAGGACAATAGCATTTTCCATACTTCCACCTTGAGCTAATCCTATACTTCTTAAATATTGAACTTCATGTAAAAAACCAAATGTTCTAGCTCGACTTATACTCTCTTTATATTCAGAAATTGAGTAATCAAAATGAAATTTTTGTTTTCCAATTGCAGGATGTTCAAAATCAATTTCAAAATCATAAACAATTCTATTTGATGGTTTTAAACAAACTCTTTTTCCATCAGGTGTTGTAACCTCAACCATTTTTTTGATTTTTATTGCTTTTTTTGATTTTTCTAATTCTTTAATTCCAGCTTCTTCAATCAACATACAATATCCAGCAGAACTTCCATCAAGTACAGGAACTTCATCATTATCAATTACAATTCTTAAATTATCAATTCCATAAGCATAAACAGCTGATAAAAGATGTTCTATCGTTGAAACAACAACTCCATCTTTCCCTATTACAGTTGCCATTTTTGTATCAACAACAAACTCTCTTTTTAGTGGAATTGTAACTCCAGCATCAACTCTGTAAAAAATTATTCCCATATCACTATCAAGTGGTTCAAGTTTCATCTTTACAGGAACTCCTTTATGAAGTCCGATTCCGACTATTTCGATACTCCTTGCTATTGTTCTTTGTTTCATTTAGTGCTTCCATTTATTAATTTAATAGCATCTTCTATTGTTTTTGTAACATTAGTTTTCATCCAAGTAAAATCAAGCCATTCATTAGGATTTACTTCAATTCCTTGAACTAACATACCAAAATGTAAATGATCTCCAAATACAGCTCCAGTTGCACCTGTATTTGCTATTAGTTGCCCTGCTTTTACTTCATCATTTAATTCCACATTTGCACTACTTGTATGTGCATAAAGACTAGCAACTCCAAGCCCATGATCTAAAATAATTGAATTTCCATAAATTCCTAAATAGTCTTTAAATATTACTTTTCCATCATTAAATGTTTTAATTGGTGCTCTTTTAATACTTGCCCAATCGTTTCCTAAATGCCATTCTTCATCAATTTTTTGGTCATTATAAAAATAACTTCTTCTTTCACCAAAACCAGCAACAGTTGCTGCATTTTCTAATCTTAAAAAAGGTTTTAGATTATATGAAGTAACTAAAGTATTAGAGAAATTTTTTCTCACAACCTCTCTAATAGTTTTAATATTTTTTTCTCTAAGTTCTTTATTAGATTTTATAAATATTTCAGGAGAATCATTTGGAATATTCATATCACTTTTTTCTAAAACTTGTCGACTTACACTATTAATAAAATCATCAGATACTTTAATATCATCAGTTTTTTCTACAAAATTCTTTATATAAAAAGGAACTTTTGTTACACTTTTATTTCCAGCCATATCAACAGCAACTAAGTTTACTCTTTTAAATTCTTTTATTTGAACTGGCCAAGTTATGATTGATATATAAAAATTCTTTTTATAAAAAGGAAAAAGTTCAAAAACTTCTTCATCATTAAATGTAATGTAATAATCTTTTATATTTTCATCCGAAACTTCTACAATAATAATTCCACATCCACCTTGTCTTAATAAATAAGAATTTCCTATTATATTTGCAACTGGACTTTTTTTATCAATTATTAATTTTGAAGTTACAACTGTTTGATTTCCTCTAAAAAAATTCCATTTACTTGCATCATAAACATCAAATTTAATATTTCCCTCTTTTGGTTTATAATTTTCATCAAATGAAGGTGGCAATATTTCTAATTCTAGTGAACCTTTTTCACTTTTAATAACTTTAGTTTCTAAAGTTATTTGTTTTTGCCCATCATTAAAACTAACCATATATGATTTTATTTCATTATTATCCGTAATATTTACTTTTATTGGTTTTTGTAAATTCCAGTAAATTTCTTTTTCTACTAATACTTTAGGTGTAACCCTTTCAAAGGTAGGTGATAAAAATAAAAAGCCAACAACTGCCACAACCAATACTAAAAGGATTATAAAAATCCCAAATACTCTTCCGTTTTTACTTGTAAATTTCAAAAATTTCCTTTAATACTATTTCTTTTGCTTTTTCAACATCTAATGTTTCTATTGTACAACCAGAAGCATTAAAATGACCACCGCCATCAAATTCTCCTGCTATTTTAGAAACATCAATTTGACCTTTTGACCTTAATGATACTCTTGATACTCCATTTACAACTCTTATAAAAACTGCAATTCTTACTATTGCTATACTCATAATCATATCAAGAGCGTCTTCACAATCTCTATTGTGAGCGCCCGTTTCTTTAAACCACTCTTCACGAGCTACAATAGAAGCTACTTCACCCTCTTTAAATAATTCTAAACTTTCTAAAATTTTTGGAATAATTCTGTATTTTGCCAAAGAATCTCTTCGTAAAAGTTTATTCGCTATTTCAGAAGGACTAGCTCCACACTCAACTAAAAAATTTATTTTTTCAAATGTTTTTTCATCACATCTTCCCAAAGAAAATGCTAATGTATCATCATAAATACCCACATAAAGTGCAGTTGCTGAATCTTTTGTAATATATAATCCATTATGTTTAAAAAATTCAAAAATTAATTCAGCAGTTGAGCTTTTTTGTGAATCTACTATATTTACTGTTCCAAAATTATTATTTGATTTGTGATGATCAAAATTTATAAGTGGAATTGTAGAATCTAATTCAAACCCCAACCTTTTATAAGTTCCACAATCAACACTAATAGCCAAATCAAAGAAAGCTGGTAACTGATCACTAATTTTATCAAATCTTGGTATAAAATCAAGATTTTGAGGTAAATCAGAACTGATATTAAAAACTTTATGTTTTATTTTGTTTTCATGAAATAAATTTGATAAAGCCAATGCTGACCCAATCGAATCAGGATCAGGATTTACATGAGTAATTATTAAAATATATCTACTTTTTTCTATAAGCTCTAAAGCTTTTGTATATTCAGACATATCAACTTTATTACATATTATAAAATCTTTTTTCAAATCAAACTCTAATCAAACTTCATGGAAAAATCAAGCCAAGTTGCTTGATGAATAATACTTCCACTACTAATTGCATCAACGCCTGTTTGTGCATAAGTTTTAATAGTATCAAGATTAATATTTCCACTAGCTTCTAATAAAATATGTGGATATTTTTCATTTCTAAAAGCAACAACATCTTTTATTTGCTCAATAGTCATATTATCACACATGATAATATCTCCACCTGCATGCATTGCTTCTTCCACTTGCTCAAAAGTTTCACATTCGATTTCAATTTTTGTAACCCATGAAATTCTTTTTCTAGCTTTTTTTACAAATTCTTCAAGATTATCTATTGTTCTTAAGTGAGTATCTTTTAACATCAAACAATCATCAAGTCCAAGTCTATGATTTATAGCTCCACCAACCCTAGAAGCATATTTTTCAAAATCTCTAAGTTGTGGTCTTGTTTTTCTAGTATCAAGTAAAACAACACCTGTTCCTTCGATTAATTTTGCATATTTATTTGCCATAGTAGCAATTCCACTTGCGTGTTGAAGCATATTTAAAAAAGTTCTCTCAGATGAAAGTAAAATTGATGCTTTTCCTTCAAGTTCAGCAATAACATCACCTTTTTTTAATACATCTCCATCATTTTTTAAAAATTTACAATCAAACTTTTCAGTTCTTGCTAGAACCTTTGCATATTGAACACCTGCTAAAATTCCATCTGACTTACAAATAGCTCGTGCTGTAAATCTTCCTTTTGGCGCAACATCGAAGAATAAATCTCCTCTTCCATTATCTTCAATAATGGCATTTTTAACAAATTTTTTAATATTTATCATACTTCAAACATCCTTTCAAGAGCAACTTTTGCCCACTTTGCTGTATCTTGTGAAACAACAATTTCACACTCTTTTGATATATTATTATCTTTTATAGATTTTAAAGTATTGTAAACATCTTGTAGTGTTGTTTCATTCATAGTTGGACATTCTGGTTTTGTAGAACTTAAAATATAAGTATTTTTATCTCTCAATCTATTTACCATATTAAACTCTGTTCCAACTGCAATTTTTTGCTCTGGATTTAGATTTTTTATATAGGTAATTAGTTGAGAAGTAGAACCCACAAAATCAGCTGCATCACAAACACTAGGATCACATTCAGGATGAACAGCTATCAAAATATCTGGAAATTTTTGTCTGTAAAACTCTATATCTTCCACAGAAAATTGTTGATGAACTGAACAAAATCCATTATAACAAATCACATCAGCTTCATTTAAATTGCTTCCATCTCCAACTATTGCAGATTTTAGATTCAAAGATTTTGCAAAATTTTGCCCTAAACATCTATCTGGTACAAAAAATATTTTTTTACCAGATGTTAAACCCTTTTCAATAATTTTATAAGCATTAGAAGAAGTACAAACCATTCCACCCATTTGTCCAACTTTTGCTTTAACTGCAGCACTTGAATTTATATAAGTTATTGGTAAAATGTCATCATTTGAAATACCAGCTTCATTTATCTTTTTTAAATTCTCTTCAAAATATCCAACATCAATCATTCTAGCCATTGCACAACAAGCGATTTTTGGCATAAGAACTGTTTTTTCAGGACTCATAACTTTTACGCTTTCGCCCATAAAACCAACACCACAAAACACTACATATTTCGAATCTGTAAGCATCACTTTTTTAGCAAGTTCCAATGAATCACCTGTTATATCAGCTAATTCAAATACTTCGTCCCTTTGGTAAAAGTGAGCAACTAATGTTACATCTAACTCGTTTTTTAATTTTAATATTTCTTCTTTTAAATTCAAAATAAACCTTCAAATTTTTATTAAATGTGAATATAACAAAATTTTAGTTATAATCTCATTTAATCACACACTTAAAACAAGGGTAATATATGGATTTTTTCACAAATACAAATATTTTATTTTTTATAGCAGCCTATTTAGTAGGTTCTATTCCTTTTGGTTCAATCTTAGCAAAAACATTTGCAGGAGTTGATATTACAGCCGCAGGAAGTAAATCAATCGGAGCTACAAATGTTCTTCGAGTTGTAAAAGAAACAAACCCAAAATTAGCAAAAAAACTAGGAATTGCAACAGTTTTATTAGATGCTTTAAAAGGTGCAGTTGTATTACTTGTAGCTATGTATTTTGAAGTTAGTCCATCTACACTATGGGCGATTGCAATTTTGGCTGTTTTAGGACACTGTTATTCTATCTATTTAGGACTTGAAGGTGGAAAAGGTGTTGCTACTGGACTTGGTGTTTATTTAATACTTATTCCAATTCCTACACTTATTGGCGCAGTTGTTTGGATAGTTTGTGCAAAAGTTTTAAAAATATCTTCATTGTCTTCACTTTTAGGATTAGTTGCAGTTATTGTTAGTGCTAGTTATTTAAATGATGGCTTAAATGTGGGTTCAAATGTTCCTATGTATATTATTGCTTTTATCATAATATATAAACATGTTCCGAATATTGTAAGAATTATAAAAGGCGAAGAGAAAAGAGTTATATGAAAATCGAAATTTCAGATTTAACTTTTAATTGTATTATTGGAATTTTGGACTTCGAACGAATAAAAAAACAAAAAGTTATAATAAATATCTCTTTTGAATATGAATATTCAAAAGATTTATTTATAGACTACTCAGAAATATCTGCACTTGTAAAAAAAACTATGAAAGAACAAAAGTTCTTACTTCTTGAAGATGCTATCTTATATATTGAATCATTATTACAAAATAGTTACAAAATTTATACTCTAAATATCAAAATATCTAAACCTAATATACTAAAAAACTGCATAGTTAGCCTAAGTAACTAACGCTTAAAATAGGACTTAAAGTATCCTAAAATAGCAATAACACAGCAATAACAAAAGGTTAATTAAAAATTAACTTAAATTAACGGTTAATTAACATTAAAACAGTCATTTTAAGAAAACTTTAAAATTTAGTAATGTAGAATGGCTACAACGGTATGTCGGAAAAGGTTTAAGACAATAGTTTTAGATGAGTTCGCGCGCTCCGATAGACTGAAAAATAAGATTTCGAAATTTTAGGAGAACAAATGAAAAAAATCGCAAAATTAAGTTTAGTAGCTGCTATTGCAGTTGCAGGTTTAACAACTGCTAATGCTCAACCATTAGAAGAAGCAATCAAAAACGTAGATGTATCAGGTTCTGTTGTTTATAGATATAATGACTATGGTAATGATAAAAGCACAGCTGCAAATACAGATGTAGCGAATAATAACTATAAAGTTGGATTAAACCTTTCTTCAAAAGTAAATGAAGATGTTAAATTTAATTCAAGAATTTTAGTTTCTGGTGTAGATGGTGGTTGGGCTAGTTTAAATGCTCAAAGTGAGGGAGATGTAAATCCATCACTAACTTTATCTAATGTTTATTTTGGATATACAGGTATTCAAAATACTACTGTTAACGTTGGTAAACAAGGTTTAACAACTCCATGGACTGTAGCTACTCAAATTGATGGAAATGAGCAAAATGGAACTGGTATCTTAGCTCTTTCAACTGTTGGACCTGTTACTTTAGCTGGTGCATTCTTTAATCAAACAAATCTTAATGCGTACCATGCATCAAGTGGAAATTCATCAGCATCAAATACAGGTACATCTTACCCTAGTATTCTAAAACTTGATGGTTCTGAAAATATTGGAACTGTTGGTGCTATCGTTGCTGCTGGTCCTGTAACTTTAGATGCTTGGTATATAGATTTATCAGATAAATTTAGTAGTTATACTGTTGGAGCAAAATCTGATTTAGATTTATCTAGTGTAAAATTAGGTGTAGATGCTAGATGGGCTTCTTTAGAAGTAGATCAAAAGTTAAATAATGCAAATGGTGATAAAAACACTATGGCAAAACTTGCTTTAACTGCAAAAGCTGGAATTGTAAATGGTAAAATTGCGTATGCTAAAACTGGTAAAGATGGTGGTTTAACTGCATTAGATAACGATGCTAATACTACTTTATTAGGTTGGTCATTAACTTCTAATGGTAAAACTGATGCTGATTACTGGCAAGCAGTTGCTGGGGTAGATATTTTATCTAACTTAAACTTATCAGCTAACTATGGTAATGTTAAATATGTTTCTGCGACTACTTCATCAACAGATATGGAAGAAGAAGAAATTTATGCTCAATTATTATACAAAATGAGTAAAAATTTAACTACTTATATTAGATATGGAACTTATACTAAAGAAACTTCTGCAGTAGGTGTTCCAACAGTTGATAATAATGACGATGTAAGAGGAAGATTACAAGTTGCTTATACATTCTAATATTTTTAGAGTATAAAAACTTTTTTCTTAAAGGCTAGAGATTTTTCTCTAGCCTTTTTTTATATCTAAATTGTAACTATTTCTTATACTTATTCTAAATATTTAACCTTATTATGATAAAATCAGCAAAATTAAAAAAAGGATTTTATCTTGAAAAAAGCGATTCTTTCAACTATACTACTATTGGGTTCAACTTCACTTCTTGCAGATACAACTATGTGTTTTAAAGAAAATCATCAATCAATGAGTACTATTGAAAATACACCACTTACAGGTGGAGCATGTGCAGGAAAATACACAGTAAATGACATGAAAGCAAAAGGTTGGAGTGTAGACGATATTAAAATCTCACAAACAGCAACAGGTATGAGTTTTGTTTATATTTTAAAAACAGCCTCAACAGTTACTCCTTCATCGAATTTCACAGGAAATCAAGCTCAAATGGAAGCTAACATCATGGCAAAATTAGAACAAAAAAAAGTAGCTGAAGAAAAAGCAAAAGTTGAACAAGAGATAAAAGATTCAGCAGTTATTGCAAAAGAACTTTATGTAAACAAATGCCAAACATGTCATGGAGTAAATGGTGAAAAAAGTGCTTATAATAGTTCAAGACCATTAAAAGATTTATCAGCTGATGATATGCAAGAATCAATTAAAAACTATAAAGTTGGAAGTGTTAATTCAATGAATGCAAGTATTATGACACCTTATGCTAACTTTGTAGATTATAAAGAAATCAAAGGGATTAATGCTTATCTAAAAAGTATTAATAACAAATAATTAAAAGAAGAGTTTTTTCTCCTCTTTTATATTTTACTATCAGATAAAACCTAATCACTCTTTATACAAACTTTAAGTATAATTGCTTTTTTTAAAGGATTACACTAAATGGATGCTTACGAATATTCAGAATTATTAAAACTTCTAAACACTAAACTAAATAACATAAAAGGTATTTTAAAACCTGATGATTTAAATCAAAGATTAGATGAAATCAAAGAAGAAGAATCAGCACAAGATTTTTGGAATAATATTGAAAATGCTACGAAAAGTGGTATTGAAAAAAATAGAATTTTAGGAAAACTAAGTAAATTCAATAAAGCCAATGATTCATTAAAAGGTACAAATGAACTTTATGAAATGGCGAATGATGAAAAAGACGATGAAACTTTGGAAATGCTTTATGACGAAGCACCTGAACTAGAAAGACTAATCAAATCAACTGAAATTTCTGTAATGCTAAGCCACCCTGATGATGTATCAAATGCATTGGTATCTATTCATCCAGGAGCTGGTGGAACTGAATCACAAGATTGGGCTTCAATGCTTTATAGAATGTACTTGCGATGGGCTGAAAGAAATGATTTTAAAATTGAACTACTTGATTACCAAAATGGTGATGAAGCAGGAATTAAAGATGTTTCTTTTATCATCAAAGGTGAAAATGCTTATGGTTATATGAAAGCTGAAAATGGAATTCATAGACTTGTTAGAATCTCTCCTTTTGATTCAAATGCAAAAAGACATACTTCATTTTCATCTGTAATGGTATCTCCTGAAGTTGATGATAATATTGCTATTGTGATTGAAGATAAAGATATTAGAATTGATACATACAGAGCAAGTGGAGCTGGTGGGCAACATGTTAATAAAACAGAATCAGCAATTAGAATCACACATATTGCAACAAATATTGTAGTTCAATGTCAAAATGATAGAAGTCAACACAAAAACAAAGCAAGTGCTATGAAGATGCTAAAATCAAGACTTTATGAGCTAGAACTTGAAAAACAACAAGCTACAAAAGATGGTGTTGAAAAAAGCGATAATGGTTGGGGACATCAAATCCGTTCTTATGTTTTACAACCATATCAACAAGTAAAAGATAGTAGAAGTAATATTGGATATTCAAATGTTGATGCTATTTTAGATGGAGATATTACAAAAATCATAGAAGATGTTTTAATCGCAACTGCAAAGTAAAAGAGGAAAAA
>JAQVLW010000061.1 GCA_028703945.1 Aliarcobacter sp.
ATTCCAAGAATAGAGTTAACTTATTTTGATAAAAATACAAATCAAGTTAAAACAATTCATTCAGAACCAATCAATATCAAAGTTATAAATAACAATCCAAATAACTCAGCTGTAAAAATTGAGACAAATAATATTCCAAAAGTTCCAAACGATAATAAAACTTCAGAGATAAAAGAAGATAAAAATATAAACTACATAGTTTTAGTTCTTGTTGTTTTATTTGTGATATTAGCTTCTTTACTATTTTTCAAAAAGAAAAAAACAACAAAAGTTGAAAAAGATATTGTAAAAGCCATAAAAAAAGCAAAAAATGACAAAGAGTTATTTGAATTACTTTTACCATATAATAAAAAAAGTGGAATAATTACAGATACTCTTAATAAACTTGAAGAAAATCTTTATAAAAAAACAAATCATAAAATTGATAAAAATGAATTAATGAATTTCTTTGAAGATGAAATAGTGTGACTTTCAAGTTGCACTATTTTTATTTTGTTATAATTTTTGTAAATAAATTACAAAAGGAATAACAATGAAATACCTGCTATCTTTTGCCTTGGTTATGAGTCTTCAAGCTGAAATTATTTCTCCAATACCTTCTAATAATGAACTTTCATCTTATGGAAAAGTTGATATTCCTTTTGACAATGTTGCCCTTAAAAAAAATTGGCGAACACGAATTGAAGCTATAAAAAATGAAGGAATCATACCTTTAATTGATGTGGAATCTTCTTTTAATCCTAGAGATTTTAATCTTATCAATTATGCAAAAACCATGGATGAAGAAGGAATTGCAATGATTGCTTTTTCTCCACAAATTGGTGAAAAAACTTATGAAAAAGAGTCCAAGTTATGGAATGATTCACCAAGAAATCTTATGAGTGCTGATCCTTCTCGTTATATTCCAACTTCAACTGCTGGAACATATCCTGCGTGGACAAAAGAAGCAGAAAATTTTATTAAAGAAAGCATCAAACAAAGTACGCTTCAACACTATCTCCTTTTAGGTGAATTTGAATTTAGACATTATCTTTCACCTAGACAATACAAACGAAATGAGTATTATAGAGATGTTACAATTCCAATAGACTCACCAGCAGCTCATCTTTTGTTTAAATTTGCCAATGAATCGGGTATTGCTTTTCAAATACACTACGAAATAGAAGACGAATTATTCGAACCTTTAGAAAAAATGCTTCAACTTTATCCAAAAGCAAAAGTTATTTGGTGTCATTTAGCACAAATACGATACAGCCAAAAAGCAAAAAAATATGATCCAGTATTTGTGAAAGAATTACTTGAGCGTCATCCTAATCTTTACTTTGATTTAGCTTTTGGAGACAAAGACTCTATTTATAAACCAAGTAATGAGTTTCAATCAAGAATTTGGGATAGAAATACTGGAAAACTCAAACCTGAATGGGCGCAACTTATAGAAGATTACCCTTATCATTTTTTAACAGCATTTGATATTGGTGGAGATAGAGAAGATGAATTGAAAAATAAAGCAATATCTTCTCGTGAAGTTTTAAAAAGTTTATCACCCAAAACACAAGAAATTGTGGCATATAAAGCATTTTGGAAACTTGTTTTTAATGAAGACTATTAAATGATTAGTTATAATTTTGCAAAAATTAAAGAGAAAATATGAAAAAAATTCTATTTGTAAGTGCAACAAATACAGATGTAGGCAAAACTTATGCTTGTGAAAAACTTCTAAAACATTATGCAAAAAAAGGCTTCAAAGTTGGATATTTCAAACCCTTTGAAACAGGTGTTATCGATTTTCCCCTAGATGGAACTAAAATGTTAAATTTGGTTAAAACTCTAAATCCCTCTTTTGATGTAACAATAAATGATGTTGTTCCTTATCAATTCAAACTTCCAGCAGCTCCTTATGTGGCAAAAGAAAACATAATTATAGATTTAGAGTTTTTAAAAGAGAAAAAAAAATATTTAGAACAATTTTGTGATTTGCTTATAATTGAAGGTGCTGGGGGATTAATGGTTCCTATTGAAAAAGATTTGTTTATTATAGATTTAATAAAAATATTTGAAGCAAGTGCAATTTTAATAGCTCCTTCAAAACTTGGATGTATTAATGACACCCTACTTTCTGTAAATGCATTAAAAGAAAAAAACATAGATTTTGAGTTATTTATAAATTTATATCAGGACATTGAGAGCTTTGAAAAAGTATCAAAACCATTTTTAATTAATTACTTTAAAAAGCTAAATTTCCTAGAAGATTTGGAAAATTTATAAAAATTTCCAAATTCTTTTTCATTTTTTTATTTTTAACTACTCTTTTTTAACTACTTTATAGATGATTTAAAGCATTTTTCATTAAGAATTTAAGTTTATTTTCCCTTATCTATGGGCTTTATAAGTGTTTTCTGATTTTAACCTTAAATTTATTTGCTATTTCAAAACACATTAAAACAATTCATTTTAAATGGTGTATAACTTTCTTGTTAGTTTTCAAGTATAATAATAACGACGAAAATAAAAAAACGATGTATAAAATTCAATAAAATGAAAGGTAGATAAAAAATGACTTCTGCAATAGATTTATCTAAGTTAACAGCAAATGACGATTTAACACCGGTTCTTGGTGGATATTGGCCTGGTATTCAAATATATTACCCACCAATCAAATTTAATCCACTTGATGGAACATATGAAAGTATGGAGCAAGCAAAATTAAGATTACAAAAACATGCTTATAAAACAAAAGCACATACAGTGTTATTTGACTTAGAAGATGGTTGTAGACAAAAAGCTATGAGTAGAGAACTTTTAATTCAAGAATTACCAAAATTTCCTGAAAGAACTTTCCAAATAGCAATAAGACTTAATCCTTTTAGAACTGATGAATATGAAGAAGATTTAAAAATGTTAAAACAAATTCATCAATATATTGATGTTATTGTTCTTGCAAAAGCTGGAGAAGTTTATGGAAGTGCAGAAATTAGAGATTTATCTTCTTGGTTAATTTCAATCGGAAGTAAATTAACAATTCAACCAATTATTGAACATCCAAAATCTTTACAAATTGCGGATAGATTAATGGAACACTCAACTGTTAAACACGTTGTTTTTGGTATCCACGATTTTTCTAAAGCAATGGCTTATAAAATCACTCCTCAAGGATGGATTAATGAGTTAGAAACTTTCTTTAATATGCTTACAATGGAAGCTAGAATTAAAGGTAAAGGAGTTATTGGTGGAGTTGAAGTTATGTTAACACCACATTCATTACCTGATTCTTGTGTTGAGAAAAAAGATATTAGAAGATGGTTAGATTTACATGGTGATGAAGCAAGTAGACATGTTTATGCTCATGCAATTAGAGAAAACGCAATGGGATTAACAGGAAAACAAATCATTACTCCAAATCACATTAATATCTGTAAAGTTGCATTTACTCCTTCTCCAAATGAGATTGCAAAAGATGTTGCTATTTTAAAAGAAGCGATTAAAACTGATGCTTTATTAAGTGGAGCAATTAGATACGAAGGTGAAATGTTAGATCCACCAATGTTTGGTAAATCTTTACAAAACATTTTAAGAGCTTATGCATTAAGATCTTTAGCAAAAGAGGATGAGATATTTGCATTATCTGTATTAAACAGAATGCCAATTCACACATTTAAAGAAAACTGGCCATACGGTCAAATTTAGTAAGGAGATTATATTATGAGTTCAAACGTTAAAATTGAAATACCTGAATTTTTAAATATCGGGTTTGCTTGTACTTCTGCTCATGTTGGAACACCAAAAGAGAACAGTATTGCAATGGTAATTGAAGATGATAAATTAGGTACAGATGAAATAACTTATAAAGATTTAGCAACTAAATCTGATCAAGTTTGTAATTTCTTTACAGGAATTGGACTAGAGCCAAGAGATAGAGTATTAGTATGTTTAAAAAACTCATTAGCTTACCCTATTTCGTTTTTTGGAACTATGAAAGCTGGAATTATTGCAGTTCCAACTTCTACACTTTTAAGTGGTAGCGAAGTTAAATATTTAGCTGAAGATTCACAAGCAAGAGCAATTGTATTATCAGCTTCTATGTATGAGAACTTAGTTCCATATTTAGAGAACTTAGATAATTTAAAAACTATTGTAATTGCTGGAATTGATAGTATTGAAAATATTAAAAAGCCAAAAGATATAAATGTTTATTCTTTAAATGAGATTTTTGCTTCTACGGATGCAACACCAAACCATTATAATTCAAAATCTGGTGAACCAGCATATTTAGTATATACATCAGGAACGACTGGTTATCCAAAAGGTGTTTTACACTCTCACAGATCACTTGTTGGAAGAATACCTGCTACTAATTATTGGTTTAACTTTAAAGAGAATGATCGAATCATGCACTCTGGTAAATTTAACTGGACATATGTTTTAGGATCAGCTTTAATGGATCCATTATATAATGGTCATACAGTTATTGCTTATGAGGGTGCAAATGATGCATCAACTTGGATTAATTTAATTAAAAAACACCAATGTACAATTTTTATTGGAGTTCCAACAATTTATAGACAAATTATTCAAAAAACTGATTTTACTTTAGAAGATTGTCCAAGCTTAAGATATTGTATGAGTGCAGGTGAGCATTTATCTGATGAAATGTTAGGTCTTTGGAGAGAAAAATTCAAACAAGATATTTATGAAGCAATTGGAATGAGCGAATGTTCTTATTATATTTCTCACTCAATTTATAATCCAATCAGACCAGGAAGTGCTGGATTCGTACAACCAGGTCATACAGTTAAACTTTTAGACCCTGATACTTTAGAAGAAGTTGAAGATGGTGAAGAAGGAATGATTTGTATTGGAGAAGATGATCCAGGATTATTCTTAGAGTATTGGCAATTAGAAGACGAAACTGCAAAATCAAGACATGATGGATATTTCTTCACAGGTGATTATGCTAAAAAAGATGAAGATGGATATATTTGGTTCATTGGTAGAAAAGATGATATTATCAATACTTTTGGATTTAGAGTATCTCCACACGAAATTGAAAGAGTTGTAAAAACTCACGATGCAGTTGCTGATTGTGTTGCTTTTGGTTTAGATATTGGTAAAGATAAAACAATAGTTGGAATTGCAGTTATTGGACACGAAGAATTATCAAAAGAAAAACAAGCAGAAATTTTAGCTTTTGCACAAGCTAACCTTGCAAAATATAAAGCTCCAAAAGAGATTTTTGCAATGCTTGATTACCCAAGAACTAAAAATGGAAAAGTTTTAAGAAAACAACTTGTTAAACAGTTACATGAACAATATCATTCAATTGAAACTGGAACAAAAGTAGTTGAATATAAAGCAAGAAGATCAATGTTATTTGTTCCTTCTTACAATAAACACAATGTTGAAAAAGCAAGAACAGTACTTGCTGATGCTGTAATTTTTGATCTTGAAGCAATTTTACAAGAACAAAGAGAAGCTGGAAGAGCTGTTATTAGAGAAGTATATAAAGAGAGTGGTTCTAAATTTGGCGAGTCTGAAAGAGTTTTAAGAATTAATAACTTAGGAAGTGAAGATTTAAAAAAAGATTTAGCATTAGCAAAAGAGATTGAATTAGATGCTTTATTATTCTCTAAAATTCAATCAAAAGAAGATGTTTTAGAAGCAGTTAAATTAATAGAAGAAGTAAATCCTAATTTATCTTTAATGATTATGATTGAAACTCCATTATCTGTTTTAAATATCCATGAAATTTGTGCAGCATCTTCTAAAGTTGAAGTTGTTGTTGTAGGTTCTAATAAACTTGCAAATAGACTTCATATTGATGTTAAAAAAGGTTCAAAAGCGATGTTTAACTACTTATCGCAAATTGCATTAGCTTCAAAAGCTTATGGAAAAACTGTAATTGATGGACCACACTTTGACGTTAATGATGAGTTTGCTTGTGAAGATTCAACAAAAGATGCATTTAATTTAGGATTTGATGGTAAATCACTGGTTCACCCTGTTCAAATTGAATATATTAATGATATTTTCACTCCTAAACAAGCTGAAGTTGAAGATTACGAAAAAATGATTATAAAATATGAAGAAGCAGTAAAAGAAGGTAAAGAAGTTATTTTACATAATGATAGATTAGTCGATTCTTCAAGAATTAAATGGGCTAAAAAAATGATTACATTATATGAAACATATAAATCATTAGGTCAAAACCTATTTAATAAATAAGGGAGTAAATTTGTCTAAAATAAGTACTAAAATTAATATGGGTAATTTTTTTGAAGATTTTTCAATCGGTCAAAAAATTGTTCATCCACTTCCTAGAACAATAAGTGATGGTGATGTATCTTTATACATCGCTTTCACTGGTTCTAGATTTGCCCTACACTCTTCTGATACAGTGGCAATTGAAATGGGTTATGATAAAAAACCAATTGATGATGTTTTAATGTTCCATCTTACATTTGGAAAATCTGTTCAAGATGTTTCTTTAAATGCAATTGCAAACTTAGGTTATGCAGAGATGTCTTTTCCTAATCCAGTTTACGTTGGTGACACTGTTTCTATGACATCAACTGTAATTGGATTAAAAGAGAATTCAAATGGTAAAAGTGGAGTTGTTTATGTTCACTCTATTGGTGTTAACCAAAATGGTGCTGAAGTTTTAAACTTCAAAAGATGGGTAATGGTTCATAAAAAAGACCACTCTATTTTAAGTGGAGTAAATGAAGTTCCAACTTTTGCAAAAACTACATCAATAGCTGATGTTATTAATATTCCAACTATTAAAACTGTAGATACAGATTCAACTGGTGGAAAATATTTCTTTGAAGATTATGTAGTAGGTGAAAGACTTAATCACCCAGAAGGTATTACTATTGATAATAGTGACCATACATTAGCAACAAAGTTATATCAAAACAATGCAAAAGTACATTTTAATGACCACATGATGAAATCTACTCCAATGGGGCAAAGACTTATGTATGGTGGAATTATCATTTCAACTGCAAGAGCTATTTCATTTAATGGTTTACAAAATGCGCAATGGGTTTATGCAATAAATAGTGGAGCTCATGCAAACCCAACATATGCTGGTGATACAGTTTATGCTTATACTGAAGTTGTTGAAACAATTGAAGTAAATAGAGAAGATATTGGATTATTAAGATTAAGAACTATAGCTCTTAAAAATCAAACTCCAAAAGAGATTGAAAATCCAAAAAGTGAAGATGGTAAATATTTACCAAATGTTGTACTTGACTTAGATTACACTGTTGTAATCCCAAAGAAAAAAACACAAAAGTAAAAAAGTATAAAAGGCAACTCGTTGCCTTCTTTAGATTTTGCTACTTTTAACAATTTTTTATAAATTGTGCTAAAAAGTAGACAAAGAATAATAAAATTTAAATTTAACAAAAAGGAAATAATATGACACACCCTAATGAAGCACTATTCGGTTCTGGAGACAACTTACCAATCATCCCATCTTGTGAACACTTTGCAGGTAGCGAAAAGCTAATCTTAAAAGGTTTTGAGATGCAAAAAAAATTAGGACCTGTTTTTGATATTACTTGTGACTGCGAAGATGGAGCGGAAACTGGTAAAGAAGTTGCACATGCTGAAATGATTGTAAGAGTTGTTAATTCAGATGCAAATCCTTATGGAATGGCAGGAACTAGAATTCACGATTTTGACCATCCAGATTGGAGACAAGATATTGATATTTTAGTACCAGGTGCTGGAGAAAAATTAGCATATATTACAATTCCAAAATCAACTTCATATGAAGATGCAAAAACTCAAGTTGAATATATCCAAGCAGTTGCTAAAAAAGCTGGAATTAAAAGAGAAATCCCAATTCACGTTTTAATTGAAACTCATGGTGCGTTAAGAGATGTTGAAAAAACTGCAACATTACCTTGGGTACAAGTATTAGACTTTGGATTAATGGACTTTGTTTCTGGTTACCAAGGTGCAATTCCTGCTTCTAATATGAGAAGTCCTGGTCAATTTGAGCATAGATTAATTGCTGCTGCAAAAGCAAAAGTTGTTCAAGCGGCACTTTCTAATCACATTATTCCTGCACACAATGTTACACTTGATTTAAAAAACCCATACCAAACTTATAAAGATGCTGAAAAAGCGAGAAATGAGTTCGGATTTATGAGAATGTGGTCAATTTACCCAACTCAAGTACAAGCTATTGTAGATGCGATGAAACCTGACTTTACAGAACTTGAAGCTGCTCAAAATATTTTATTAGCTGCTCAAGATGCTGAGTGGGGACCAATTCAATATGATGGTGAATTACACGATAGAGCAACTTATAGATATTTCTGGGAATTAGTTCAAAGAGCAAACTTCTCTGGAACAAAATTACAAGATGAAGTAGTAAAAAGATTCTTCTCTTAATCCTTTTAACTTAAGACCAAATGGTCTTAAGTTACCCTTCTAAATATAAACTTTTTTCAAATGAGAAAAGTTCACACTAATATTGAATAAAATCTCTTTTATTTAATAAAAAAAGATTTTTTTCATCTGTGCATTGGTATAATAATTGAATTTCTAAAGTAAAAAGGAAAAAAATGAAAGTAATTAAAGAACAAGATATTATTGATAGTATTGCTGATGCATGTCAGTATATTTCATATTTTCACCCAGAAGATTTTGTAAAAGGTATGGTTGAAGCGTATGAAGTTGAAAAATCAGAAGCTGCAAAAAATGCAATTGGACAAATTTTAATAAACTCTAAAATGTGTGCAATGGGTCATAGACCTTTATGTCAAGATACAGGAAGTGTTAACATTTTCATCAAAGTTGGATTAAATGCTAAACTTGAATTAACAAGAGAATTAGTTGATGTATTAAATGCTGGTGTTGCAAAAGGTTATACTAACCCTGATAATACTTTAAGATATTCTGTTGTTTCAGATCCTGCTGGAAAAAGAACAAATACAAAAGACAATACTCCTGCTGTTATTCATGTTACTGTTGATAATTCAGATGAATTAGATATTACAGTTGCTGCAAAAGGTGGAGGAAGTGAAAATAAATCTAAATTTGCAGTATTAAATCCTAGTGATTCAGTTTATGACTGGGTTATGGCAAATGTTAGAGAAATGGGTGCTGGTTGGTGTCCTCCTGGTATTTTAGGTATTGGAATTGGTGGAAATCCTGAAAAATCAATGTTACTTGCAAAAGAGTCTTTAATGGGTCATGTTGATATTCATGAATTAAAGCTGCGAGGTCCTCAAAATGCTTTAGAAGAATTAAGATTAAAATTATATGAAGATATTAACAAAATTGGTATTGGAGCTCAAGGACTTGGAGGATTAACTACAGTTTTAGATGTTAAAATTTTAGATTACCCATGTCATGCTGCATCATTACCAGTTGCAATGATTCCAAATTGTGCAGCTACTAGACATATTCACTTTAAATTAAAAGGTGGAAATGGACCAGCTATATTTAATGTACCTGATTTAGATATTTGGCCAGATATTGAATTACCAATGGATACAATTAAAAGAGTAAATATTGCAGATTTAACTAAAGAGAACTTATCTCAATTTAAATCAGGTGATACATTATTACTTTCAGGAAAAATTTTAACTGCACGTGATGCTGCTCACAAGAAAATTGTTGAGTACAAACAAGCTGGTAAACCACTTCCAAATGGTGTTGACTTAAAAGACAGATTCATCTACTACGTTGGACCTGTTGATCCAGTTAGAGATGAAGCAGTAGGACCTGCGGGACCAACTACATCAACTAGAATGGATAAATTTACAAAAGACATGATGGAAATTGGTATCATGGGAATGATTGGTAAAGCTGAAAGAAAACAACCAACTATTGATTTAATTAAAGAGTACAAATCTATTTATTTAATTGCAACTGGTGGTGCTGCTTATTTAATTTCTCAATCAATTAAATCTGCAAAAGTTTTAGCTTTTGAAGAAATTGGTATGGAAGCTATCTATGAATTTGAAGTAAAAGATATGCCTGTTACTGTGGCAGTTGATACAGAAGGTGTTTCAATTCACACAACTGGTCCTGCTAAATGGAGAACAATTTAATTTAAATTGCAAAAGGCTTTTGCCTTTTGTAATTCTGCTTAATTATAACTTTGTATTATCTCTTTTCTAAAATAATTCTTATACTAATAAACTATATTCGATTTTTGACTTTAAGACAATACAATAAATGCTATTCTTCAAGCAATAATATAATACATAGGAAAATAATAAAATGTTATTAGATGATTTAAAAGATTATTTGGGATTTGCTGTTGCTGGGAATTTTGCTAATCACCTAGGAGAAGCTGGTGAAGCTAGTGAATTTTCAGTAATCAAAACCGAAGAAAAAGATGCACCAAAAGGTATGTTTCCTTTTTATATTAAAGGTCATAATAGCTTTTTAGGAACTTATCCAATTTGTGATGAAATAATTTTAACACATGGAAGAGA
>JAQVLW010000100.1 GCA_028703945.1 Aliarcobacter sp.
ATTAGTATCTTATTCGTAAGATACTAATTCTTGTTTAAATTTTTCTTGATTTAATTTTTTACAAGCAACTTTATAGTGTTTTTGAATTGCTTCTTCATCTTCTTTTACAAGAGTTTTAATCTCTTCAATATCTTTTCCTTCTTCAATGGCAACAAAAATCTTGTACTCTTTTTTTGTAAATTTTCTTTTTAAGATTTCTTGTATTTGTTCATCTGATCTTAATGTTCCAACAAGTTTATCAATATGTTTTAATAATGATTTTGTAAAATTCATTTTTTTCCTTTTAATTTTTTAGCCATGATTCGATGGCTTTTATATCATTGTAAGAAGTCATATCAAGCATAATTGGTGTAATTGATACATAATTTGCTTTTATTGCTTCAAAGTCGCAATTTTTATCTAAAGAAGGTTTCCAAATCAATGGATGCAATCCAATCCAATAATACTCTTCACCTCTTGGATTTAAGTGTCGGTGAGTATCATTTCCATATTCTCTAAATCCTGCTTTTGTAACTTTTATACCTTTACACTCAATAGCCTTTATTGGTGGAATATTAACATTTAAAAACTTTCTTTCGTCTAATGGGAAATTATTACTTAATATTTTAGATGCAAGTTCCACTATAACCACTTTTGCAAGGGCAAAATCCCAATCGGTTTTTATATCTTGACACAAATCATTACATACTTGCGAAATGGCAATTGCTGGAATTCCATGAATCACAGCTTCCATAGCACCTGCTGCTGTTCCACTATATGTAATATCTTCACCCATATTTGCCCCAATATTTATTCCACTAATTACTAAATCAGGTTTAAATCCATCTTTAAATAAATTGCTAACTGAAATAAAAATGCAATCAGTTGGACTTCCGTCATCAATTTTGTAAAAATCATCTTCAACACAAACCATTCTTAATGGTCTTTCTAAAGTTAAAGAGTGACCACAAGCTGATTTGTTTTTTGCAGGTGCCACAACTGAAATTTTTGCAATTGGTGTTAGTGCTTCAATAAGTGCTTTTAATCCAATTGCATCAAATCCATCATCATTTGTTAGTAGGATATGTTTCATGCTACTATATAAACTCCTTCTAATTGGTGTATTAAATTTTCTACTTGTGAGGTTACTTTAAATCCTGTTTCAAGTTCTAAATCAGCAAGTTTTGATTTGATTAAAAGTTTTAATTCTCTTTTTCCTTGATTATTTGCAACAATATCAAACAATTCATACATTAAATTTTCATTATTTGAAAAAGGAATAGCTATTGTTAATGGTGGCTCGATAACTTCTTTTTGCTTTGTTTTGATTTTTTCATTTTTAGCTTCTTTGATGCTTTCGATTTTTAGAATATTCATTCTTGTAAAATTATCATCTTTTGAGATCTTTACTTTAAAAGCTATTGGTTCATTTAAATCATAATCTTCTTTTAACTCTTTTAATCTATCTTCAAAAAGCATAAGTTCGATATTTCCATGGAAATCCATAATTGTTGCAATTCCAAATTTATTACCTTTTTTTGATATTCTTTCTGTAATATTTTCAATTTTTCCAACAAATAAAGCTTGGCTTCCATCTTCAAGTTCATCAATTTGAGAAGAAAGAGTGTAATTAATTTTGTCAAGTTGTTCTCTATATTCATCAAGTGGATGACCTGATACATAAAATCCTAAAGACGCTTTTTCAAGCTCTAAAATCTCTTTTGCTTCAAATTCAGGAAGATGTTCAAGTTCAATATCAATTTTTGTAAGTTCATCACTATCTCCAAAAAGTGAACCTGTTGCCATTTTTTTAGCAATTGCTGCTTTTCCAACAGTTTCTACAATTTTTTCAATTTGATTAAGAAGTGATTGTCTTGAATAGCCAAAACCATCAAAAGCTCCAGCTTTTGTCAAAGATTCAATTACTCTTTTATTTACTTTACTTCCATCAATTCTTGAAATAAAATCACCTAAATCTTTAAATAATCCACCTTCGTTTCGGGCTTTTAAAATAGAATTAATAGCCACATCTCCAGCACCTTTAATGGCACCCATTCCAAACATTACTACTTCTTCTCCATCAATTTTTTTAGCAGAAAATACTAAATCTGATTTATTAATATCAGGTGGAAATAAATCAAGCCCTAATCTTTTTACTTCATCCACATATTTAACAACTTTATCAGTATTGTCTTTTTCCAAAGTTAAAAGTGCTGCCATAAATTCAGAAGGATAATATTTTTTTAAATAAGAAGTATAAAAAGTTACTAAGGCATAAGCAGCTGAGTGGGATTTATTAAATCCATATCCAGCAAATTTTACAATCAAATCAAATAATTCTTCGCAGTGTGGTTTTTTATACCCTTTTTTTACTCCACCTTGTGCAAACTCATCTTTTAGTTTATCCATCTCTTCTTTGATTTTTTTACCCATTGCCCGTCTTACTAAGTCAGCGCCTCCAAGTGAAAAGCCTCCAATAGTTTGAACAATTTGCATAACTTGCTCTTGATAAACAATAACTCCATAGGTAGTTTCAAGAATTGGTCGAAGTGGTGCATCAAATTCATCATAGAAGTAGTTGATTTCAGCACGACCATGTTTTCTATCAATAAAGTCATC
>JAQVLW010000101.1 GCA_028703945.1 Aliarcobacter sp.
TGTGATTGTGATTTTGCTTCTTGAAGTTTTTTGTCAATGTAAAGATAATTCCAAAGTATTACTGCATTTTGTATAAGTCTTTTACAGTTATTCGCTATATTTTGTTCTTCTTGTGTAGCAAATATAAATTCTGCATTATTTCCGAAAAATACTGCTTTTGAAAATCTATTAGCAGATTCAACTTTATTTAGTTGTTTTTCAATTCGTTGACGAAGACCAACATCATCAATATATGTAAGTAAAAAATCGGTCTTTATAATTTTACCAAACTCTTTAATTGCTGTAAAAAGTTTATGGTGTTTTGAATAAGAAGTAAGTCTTTTTAAAAGTTGTGAAGCAGTTGTTCTTCTTGATTTAATTGTAAGTATAAATCTTAAAATATCATCCCAATTTTCTTCTATAATTTCTATATTGATTTTTCTTTTTGGTAAGACTTGATAACCCAATTCTTGATAATATTTTGGAGAATTTATTCCATAAAGTTGTTGGTCTTTAAAATTTTTTATTCTTGGAGCAAATGAAAAACCTAATAAATGTGTAAGTCCAAATATTACTTCACTAAATCCATGTGTATCAGTACTATGTATATCACTTTTTACAACATCATTGTGCATTAATCCATCTATAACATAACCACTTTCTCTTTCACTAACATTGATAACTGTAGAATAAAAGAGCTTATGACTTTCATCAATAAATGTATAAACACTTACCCCTTTTGCTGTTCCAAAATATTTAAATGAAAAACCTGCATTTGTTGAATCTATTGAAGATTTAATATTAAATTTTTGTCCATCACTTGAAGTATGATTAATATTAGAATCATTTTTAAGAATCTTAGGAAGTTCAAGAGAATCAATAAATGCAACTATCTTATCATTTGATTCTATTGTATTTTCTTCACTTAAATACCAAGTTGTTGCATTGTCTAATTGATTTTCACTAATTCCCTTTGAAATCTTTGCCATTTTAGATAAAGATATATTACAACCATAACCAACTATTGAAGCAAATAAAAGATTAGAGTCTAGTTTTTGGGTTCTTACATTTTGTATAGAATAATGTTTAAATGATTCTAAAAAATCAGTCTTTATTTGAACTGAATGAAGCAAGTCAATTACTGAAATAAATTCACTTTGTGGAAAATATTTAGAAATAGTATGCTCTATTTGTTCTTCACTTTTTTCTAATTTTGGAGTAGTAAGAGAAAATGAACCATTTGTTATTTTAAAATGTATATTAAGTTCGTTTTCGATTTTTCTATTTGTCATTGAAAAGTTTAGTTCAAGTTTCTCACTAATTGGTAAAAGAAAATCTGAAAATTCTTTTAAATACTCTATTTCATACCGTTTTAATAGGTCGTCTTTTTGTTCTTTATATTCCTCTTTAGGAATTAAATAACTTTCAAAACTTTTATATTTATATGAATATTTCAAATTTAATATTCCTGATTTTATACCATCACTTATATGAATAAATAGTAATGCTTTATAAAGAGATATTTTAATTTTATCACCATCTAAGATAGCTTCTTGTTCATCTTCATCTAAAAAATCTATAGGTGCATTTTTATTAATATTAGTATTATTTTTAAAATAATTTATGGCTTGAATAAGATTCTTATTTGATGATTTTTCATCAAATTCTATATGTTTAACAATTTCTGAAAGCTTACCTTGAAGAGATAATGAAATAGTCTCTATAAAATCAAATCTATTTAAATTTTCTGCTTCAAAAATCGACTTTTGTTCTAATATATTTTTTAAATTTCTTTTTTCAATTTCAACTAATGAATGCATTGCTTTTACCTTATGAGTATCATTAAAAGTTTCATTATTTAGAATGCAGTTGATATTATTGATTATTGAAAGATTTGAATTCTCAAGTGATTTGATTAAAGCTTTTTTATTGGGTTCATTTTCAAAATATAAATCTTTTTGATGTCTTAATATTGAACTTTTAGTGCTTTGAATAATAGAGATAAATCTATCTATTATATTATCATTACGAATGAAATATTGATATTTAACAAATGATAAAAGTAAAAAATCAATATCCACTTCATTTTTTCTTGTCAATTGCATAATTTTAGATTGCTCTAACTATCTAGCATAATATTGAGAAATTTTTGAAGTTATACCAATTTCATCAATAATAGGTTTTAAAATATGAAATTTTGATTTCATATTTTTAAGATAAGAAACAGAAACATTCATCTCTCTTTTATTTGTTGAATGCCCAAGTTTCCTATAATTTGAAAGATAATATCTATTTTTAAAATTTTCATCTTTATTTACAAACTCATCAAGAATTTTTAATCTTTTATCCTTTTGATAAGTTCTTAACAATAATAAAATATGCTTAGTTTGAAATGTAAGTGCTGTTCCTATTATTTTTGATAAATTTGTATAACTTGGAATTTCAATATTTAATTTTTTTGAATAATCTACTAATGAAAAAAATATTTTCTTTCTATGGGTGAAATTGTTTGCTAATTCTATAGCATGATTTTGAAGTTTTAATTCAATATCATTACTATATTCATTAACTCCTAAATGAGCTTTTATAAGTTGTTTATATCTTTGGG
>JAQVLW010000016.1:0-2667 GCA_028703945.1 Aliarcobacter sp.
TCACATCTTCCACCTTTTACATTAAAAGAGAATCTTCCGATTTTATAACCTCTTAAATTGGCTTCCTTTGTTTTTGCAAATAATTCTCTTAACTCATCCATCAGTCCTGTATAAGTTGCAGGATTAGATCTTGGCGTTCTTCCAATAGGACTTTGGTCAAGATAGATAACTTTATCCAGCTTTTCGAGTCCTTCAATTTCTACACCATCAACTTTTTTTACTTTTCTTGCTCGATTTAAAAGCTCTTTTGCAACTGGAAGTAATGTTTGTAAAATAAGTGAAGATTTACCACTTCCTGAAACACCTGTAATTGCACATAGATTTTTTAGAGGAATTTTTACATCAAGGTCTTTGATGTTGTTTATTGTTACATTTTTTATTTCAATAAATTCTTCTTGTGGACGATTATGAACATATTCTATTTTTTTTGCACCTGTTATATATTTTGCTGTTAGAGTTTTTGCTTTGTACATCTCTTTTAAAGTTCCAGAAAATACAATTTCTCCACCATATTTTCCAGCATTTGGTCCAATATCAACTATGAAATCTGCTGCTTCAATAGTCTCTTTATCATGCTCAACAACAATAACTGTATTTCCCTTTTCTTGTAAAGCTCGAAGTGTTTTGATAAGTTTATTTGTATCTCTTTCATGAAGTCCAATTGATGGTTCATCAAGTACATACATAACCCCTGTAAGACCTGAACCTATTTGTGAAGCAACTCTAATTCTTTGAGCTTCTCCACCACTTATCGTTCGTGCATCACGTCCTAGAGTAATATAACCTAAACCAACATCATGTAAAAAGAAAATTCTCTCTTTTATCTCTTTTAAAATAGGTTTTGAAATCATTTTAAATTGTTCATTAAGATAATCAAAATTTGATTCATCTTGGAAAAAAGCATGGGCATCTTCTATTGGAATATTTAAAATATCACTTATTGTTTTATTTGCAACATAAACACTTTGAGAAGAGGGTTTTAGTCTATTTCCATTGCAAGAATCACATTTCTTTTCAGTCATGTATTCACTCATTTCTTTTTCTTCTTTTATCATGTCGTAAGCTAGTTTTACAATACCTTCCCATTTTCGTGTAAGTTTATGTTTTTTCCAAAAAAATGTAGCATCATCAACACTTCCATGTAAAATAGCTTTTTTTTGATGTTCTGGTAAATCTCTAAATGGAATATTTACAGGAATATCAGTTCCCTCACAAAAAGCTAAAAGCATTTTGAAATAAAAACCTTTATTAAAACCATAGATAACTTTAATAGCTCCATCTTCAATAGATAAATCTTCATTGATGACTTTTTTCATATCAAGTGCATATCTAATTCCCAAACCATCACAAGATGAGCAAGCACCTTTTGGAGAGTTGAATGAAAATGATAAAGGTTCGAGTGGTTCAAATGAGATTTTACAAGTAAAACAAGCCATGTGTTCCGAATAGTGAATATGTTTTTCAACTCCCATTTCTTCGTGATTTATAACTTCAATTTCAAGTTCCCCATAACTTTCTTTTAAACCTTTTTCTATATCTTGAGCAATTCTGTCTCTATTCTCCTCTTTTATTGTAACCCTATCAATTACCACTTTGATTGTGTGCATTTGAGTTTTAGCAAGTTCTATCTCTTCATCAAGTCTTACCATAACTCCATCAATCATGGCTCTTACATAACCTTTGCCTCTTAGGCTTTCAAGTAAGTCTGCAAAACTTCCTTTTTTTCTATTAATTAGTGGAGCTAAGATTACTACTTTTGAATCATTTGGCAAAGTTAAAACTTGGTTGATTACATCACTTGCACTCATCTGAGAGATTGGTTCTCCACATTGATGACAATGTTGTTTTCCAATTCTGGCATATAAAAGTCTAAAATAGTCATAAACTTCTGTGATTGTTCCAACAGTTGATCTTGGATTTTTTGAAGTTGTTTTTTGATCAATTGCAATGGCAGGTGTTAGCCCTTCAATTCTTTCAACATTTGGTTTTCCAACTTTATCTAAAAACTGTCTAGCATAAGAAGATAATGATTCAATATATCTTCTTTGACCTTCTGCATAAAGGGTGTCAAATGCTAATGTTGATTTTCCAGAACCAGAAAGTCCTGTAAACACAATAAGTTTATTTTTTGGTATCTCTAGGTTTATATTTTTTAAGTTATTTTCACAAGCGTTAAATATTTTGATAGAATCTTTCATGTTTTGCCTTTAAAATTTTGAAGCTTATATTATAGGGTAGATATATATAATACTCTATTAAAAAATATTTGTAGGAAAAATGATGGAATATAAAATAGCACAAATAAAAGACATAGAAAAAGTATTAGAGTTACATTCTAAATATCAAATAGATAGTATAAAGCAAGAAGATAAAAAAGATGGTTTTATAACAACAGCTTTTACAAAAGAGCAAATGGTTGATTTGATTACTTTAGAGCAGGGTTTATTTATTGCTATTGAGAATGAAAAGATAGTTGCTTATGTGATGAGTGCTTCTTGGAAATTTTGGTCAAGATGGCCCATGTTTGCTTTTATGATGGAAGATTTACCAAACTTGGAGTATTTAGGTCAAAAGCTTAGTGTTCAAAACTCATATCAATATGGACCTGTTTGTGTGGATATTGAGTATAGAGGAAGTGGAGTATTGGAAAAGATATTTGACTTTGCA
>JAQVLW010000016.1:2767-38872 GCA_028703945.1 Aliarcobacter sp.
AGATTTACCAAACTTGGAGTATTTAGGTCAAAAGCTTAGTGTTCAAAACTCATATCAATATGGACCTGTTTGTGTGGATATTGAGTATAGAGGAAGTGGAGTATTGGAAAAGATATTTGACTTTGCACGAGAAAATATGTCAAAAAGATTTCCTATTTTGGTAACATTCATAAATAAAATAAATCCAAGGTCTTATGAAGCCCATACAAAAAAACTAAAACTAGAAGTAATAAAAGAGTTTTCATATAACAACAATAACTATTATGAGTTAGTATATGATACTTCAAAAAGCTTATTTAAATAAAAAGGAAATATAAAAATGAAATACAAAATCTTTGTAGATGGTCAGTTTGGAACAACAGGATTAAAAATCCATGAAATGCTAAAAGATAGAAATGAACTTGAAATTTTAACAATCAAGGAAGAAGATAAAAAAGATTTAGAGATTAAGAAGAAGTTTTTAAATGAAGCTGATTTAGTTTTTTTATGTTTACCTGATGAGGCTTCAAAGGAGTCTATAAAACTAATAACTAACAATACAACAAAAGTAATTGATGCAAGTACAGCTCATAGAACAAACCCTGATTGGACTTATGGAATAGCAGAATTAAATAAAACTCAAAGAGAAAAAATAAAAAACTCAAAAAGAGTATGTGTTCCTGGTTGTCATGCAAGTGGATTTATAATGGCTATGAAACCATTAATTGAAAATAATATAGTTTCAAAAAAACAAAAAATAGTTTGCCATTCAATCACTGGATATAGTGGTGGAGGAAAGGGTTTAATAGATATTTATGAAGCACCTGAAAATAAAGACAAATATAAAAGCCAAAGACCTTATGCTTTAGGATTAAGTCATAAACATTTACCTGAAATGAAATATATCTTAGGTTTAGAATCAGCTCCATTTTTTACACCAAGTGTTGGAAACTTTTCTCAAGGTATGTTAGTAATGTCATATCTAATAAAAGATGAATTGGAAAAAGATGTATCAAAAGCTGAGGTATTATCTTTATATAAAAATTATTATAAAAACGAAGAGTTTGTAAAAATAATTGAAGATAATATTGATTATTTGGATGAAGGTTTTTTAGATGCAATGAAATGTAATAATACAAATGCAATTGAAATCTCAGTTTATGAATCAGATGATTATATGTTAGTAATCTCAAGACTTGATAATCTTGGAAAAGGAGCTTCGGGAGCTGCTGTTCAAAATATGAATATCATGCTAGGACTTGATGAAAATGCAGGTTTGAAAAACTAAACTTCAAAAGAAGTTTAGTTTTTGTTTAGGCTAGTTTTATATTCGTTTGTTCTAATTCGTCTTTGAATTTCTCGTTTTACTGCATTTATGGCATAAGTATTATTTCCACCATGAATACTTGTTATAATTTGTGATTTACAATTTTCACAAATAAAATCTGTTTTTACAACATCTGTGTATCTTGTACTACAAGAACTGTCATCATATACCAATACTGAATCGCAAGTAGGGCAGAAACATTGAATATTTGATATTTCATCTTTTGTCCATTTCCATCTCCATTTTGCTTCATATATAAAATCTTCTTTATATGAAAGATATTCAGGTTTATCATTGTTTTGGAAGCTTATAAGAAACCTTATTACAGTAATAAGTCCTAAAATTGAAATAACTAATAATGTCCATAATGGAATATTATATGAAGTTAATAAAGCTTCGTAAGTCCAAATTGCGCCAAATAATATTTGAAAAAATGAACTAACAATATAATCATGAGTTTGTGGAATAAAGAATAAAATAATAATTCCTATAATTAGTAATATAATCACTAAAATACTTATTTTTACTTTTGAGTTTTCTATTTGAATACCTTTTTTTAGATTAATTTTTTTCGGATTATATAGTATGCAGACTAAAATTAAAATTTTTATCAAAGGTTTTTGAAATTAAATGAATAATCAACTCTTATTTTTATTTAAAGATAATGAGTTGATATAAATTAAAAAGTATAAACCTTAAATCTCAATATCCTCAGTTAAAATCATCCCTGCCTCTGCAATTTTAAAAATCATTTGTTCATAATCCATATTTTCATTTATTTTGAATGCTTTATAGAAATAACTCTCATCAAAACTAGGCATAAAATTAGCTTCTAAAAAATGTAAAATCCCATTGTAACTCATTTTTATATTGACTGTTCCTATTGTTTTTCCACCCAAAGCTACAAAAGAATTAAAAGCTAAAAGAGAGAGTTCTTTACGAATTTTTTTATCACTTACTTCAATAACTTCTTCCAAATTATCTTTTCTTGCATCATAATCAAGAATACGATGTCCATTTTTATTTTTAACTGCAACAATTTCAACAGGTAAAATCATCAAAATATTTTTTGATTTATTTTCTACAATAGAAACACTATATTCTTTTCCTGATAAGTAGTTTTCTACTAAAGTACGAGATTTTTTTGTGTTATAAATATCTAAAACTTTTGCTTGATATTTTTTGAAATCAAAAACTACAGATTGTGCATTTATATCCTCAGGATTGTTTTTATTCACAGGTTTTAAAAATAATGGAAAAGTCACAGGAAGTGAATTTTCTGTTTCATGTTCATCTGGTTGAGTTGTAAAAAATTTTGCTGTATTTAAATTTGCTTCTTTTATTATAAGTTTGGCATGATTTTTGTCATATTCGTTATCTAGGGCTTCTTTATTTGAAGTTATATAATCAATTTTATGTTTTTTTAGATAATCACTAAGCCAAATTTCTTGGTTTTCAAAATTGAAATATTTTATTCCTGAAAATACTAAATCAGGTTTTCTTTTTATTAAAGATTTTAAATCATTTTCATTTTCAATAACAGTAATAACAACCTTTTCATAGCTTTTTGATAAGATTTCTAAGATTAGATTTTCGTCTAATTTAATACCTACATTTTTTCTGTTCAAAGTAGTGTTTTTTGTTGCTGGAATAGTAACAATTTCTATTGATTTATTAATTTTTATATTTGTAAGAGAGATGGGAAATCCTTTTTTGTAGTTTTAGTAAGATTAAATAGTTTATTTTTACTTGAAAAAACTACCCAAAGTTATTTTAGGGTAGCGTAAATAGTATTAATTAGATATTTTTATAATTTATTTATGATTATTGGTTTTAATAAAGGCAAATAATCATAAAATACCCAATCAAACAACCAATTAAAGGATTTTTATGCCATTTTCAAACTTAGGTCTCAGCCAAAAAATAAATAAAGCACTTGATGAGAATGCTTATAAAAATCCAACTGTAATTCAAGAAAGAGTAATTCCACTTGTTTTAGAAAACAAGGATATTATGGCAAAAGCTCAAACTGGTAGTGGAAAAACTGCTAGTTTTGTTTTACCAATTTTACAACTATTATTAAATAAAGAAGAAGATAAAGAGCATAAAGGAAAAGCAAAAATATCAACTTTAGTCTTAACTCCTACAAGAGAATTGGCTCTTCAAGTATCAAAGGCTTTTATTGATTTTTCTAAATATTTTGAAAATAAACCTAAAATTGTAAGTGTCATTGGTGGAGAAAGTCTTACACAACAACTTTTAGATATTCAAAAAGGTTGTGATATTGTTGTTGCGACTACTGGAAGATTACTTGATATTTTGGATAAAAAACAATTAAATTTATCAAATCTGGAATTTTTTGTTTTAGATGAAGCAGATAAAATGCTAGATTTGGGATTTGAAGAAGAATTAGAAATACTTTTAAAATTACTTCCAACAAATAGACAAAATTTACTATTTTCAGCTACTTATCCTCAAAAAATGTTAAATATTGCTTCAAAAATTACAACAACAGCTTTAGAAATTTTTATAGAAGATGAAACTCAAATAGTTCAAACAATAAATCAAAGGTTAATAGAAGTCAATAAAGAAAATAGAAGCCCACTTCTACGAAATCTAATAGAAAACCACCCTTGGGAACAAATACTTGTTTTTATGGCTAACAAACGCTCTTGTGACAACATAGCTGCTAAGTTTAGAAAATATGGATTAAATGCAGAGTCTTTTCATGGTGATTTACTTCAAGAAGAAAGAAATAATACTTTAGAAAATTTTAAAAACAAAAAAATCAAGATTTTATTTGCAACAGATATTGCTGCGCGTGGGCTTCATATAGATGATATTTCATGTGTAATAAATTTTGATTTACCAAGAGCTGCAGCTGATTATATTCATAGAATAGGAAGAACAGGACGAGCTGGTAAAACAGGAGACGCAATATCTTTTATAGGATTGGAAGATTTTGAACATTTTTTATTAATAGAAAAAAGATGTGATATAAAACTAGAAAAAGAACAAATAATTGGTTTTGAACTAGTTGGAACACCAGAAAGAAAAGAAAAAGGAAATGAACCTATAAAAGGTGCAAGAAAAAGTAAAAAAGATAAATTAAGAGAACAAGCTTTAAAAGACTAAAAAGTCTTATAAAGCATTGCTATTAAAACAAGAATGTATAAAGTTAATACATATTTTTTATAAGATGTTGCTTTTACAATATCTTTTAATTTAGTTCCAAAATATACTCCAATAAGTGAACCAATACCAACTGTTGCACCTTCAACAAAAAGCATTTGACCATGATATGAAGAAGATATAAATCCTCCAACAGAAGAAAATATTACAAAAAATAGTCCAAGAGCAGTTGCTGCTTTTAAATCATATTTCAGAAAACCAACTAAAATGGGAGTTAATAAAATTGAACCACCAACTCCAATACTCATAGCTAATATTCCTATACAAAACCCTATAAATAGTAAGATAAAACTGTTTTTATTTTGTTTTTCTTCAGTTTGAATAGCAGGTGAATAAAAAATCCTAAGTATAGAAAATATAAGAATAGATATAAAAAGGTATTGTAAAGATTCGTTTGATATGCTAGAAAGTATATATCCACTTGCAATTCCTCCAAGAGAACCACCAATCCCCAAGATAGTTCCATCTTTTATTACATTTTTTGCCTTTTTTGCATTTAAAAAAGAGCCGTAAATTGAAGAAAAAACCATTTGCATAATAGATATAGCAACAGCTTCTTTCATTACAAAACCATATACTAAAAGAATTGGTACTAAAACCATTCCTCCACCAACACCAAAAAATCCCGAGGTTAAACCTGTAATTATTCCAAATATTGCAAGTTCAAAATTCAAGAATCTTTCCTTTTTATAGAGTTCATAGCTTCAATGAAATTATTATAATCATCTTCTAATTTTTTATCTTTTTGAGTTAAATCTATTCCATCTTCTTCTTTTAGAGCAGTTTCAACTAAATGAATTCTATCAAGAAGATATTTGAACATTTCTTTATTAATATCTGGTAAATCACCATGTGCCATTTTGCAGTTTTTATTATCTCTTTTGATAATTTTTGCAGGAACTCCAACAGCAGTTGAATTATCAGGAACATCACAAACAACAACAGAGTTTGCTCCAATTTTAGAGTTTTTACCAATAGTAATATTTCCTAAAACTTTTGCTCCACTTCCTATTACTGTATTTGATTTAACAGTTGGATGTCGTTTACCCTTATTTAAACTAACTCCACCAAGAGTTACCCCTTGATAAATTAAAACATCATCTTCAACGATTGCAGTTGCCCCAATTACAACACCAATAGCATGGTCAATAAAAACTCTTCTACCAATGGTGCAAGCTGGATGAATATCTGTTTTTGTTAAAAAACTAGATATTCCACTAATTACTCTTGATAGTTTTTTCCAACCTTTATAATAAAGTTTATTTGCAATTCTATAGTTAATAATTGCCCAAACACCTGGGTAATTAAAAACTAGCTCTAAATTATTATCAAGAGCAGGGTCATTATTTCTTGGAACATAAAAGTCTTCTTTTAATTGCTTCCAAAATGATATTTTTTTTTCTGCTACTTCTTCACTACTCATGATAACTCCAAATAGTTTTTAAATAACTATTTTCATTTAGATATTTTTCTATATCCTTGTAGTTATGGTCATTTAGATTTTTTCTTAATCTGGCTCTTATATCGTTCGTATCGTAATCGATATCTTCTAAAATATCTATGATTTTTTGTGATTCTAAAATTTTTTCTAATACAACTTCACCATTTTTAAATACGATATTAACTTCTGTTGGATGCGAAAATAAATTATGTTTCATACCTAAAGTATCTTGATAAGCACCAACATTAAAGAAAGCTATAAAATAATCTTCTTTATTTAAATTTACATCATGCAAATAAAGTGGTTTTTTCAAATCAAATGGTAATTCTCCATCACTATCACAAGTAATATCCCATAATGAAGCACTTCTTGTTGGTTTTTTATCAAGATGAGTTATTGGCATAATTGGAAACTCTTGATCAATTCCCCAATAATCAGGAAGTGATTGGAATAAAGAGAAATTTAATAAATATTTTTCTTGAATATTTTCATCAAGTTTTTTTAATTCTTCATAATGGTCAATTTCAAGTAAAGAGATAGCTTTTTTAATAACTTGATGAGTTAAAATTTCAGCATTTGATCTATCTTGTAAATCAATATAACCTAAATCAAATAAAGTTAATAAAGATTCCATATGGTCAATACTATCATGCATATATTCATAAGCTGTTTTTTTAGACATATCTCTATATAAATCATGTAATTCTTGAATTAAAGGAGGATTTACATCTTTTAGTTTTAAATGATCAAAATCATATTCAGCAGAGAATAACTCAAGAACTGGTGCTACTAAAACAGTTGAAGCAGCACTTATAAATCTTCCTGATTCTGTAAAGATATTTGGTTCATCAACACCTTTTTGTTTTGCTATATCTTTTAGTGTAAAGATAACATCATTTGCAAATTCTGTTAAAGAGTAAAATCTTGTTCTTTCATAGGCATTATATTCAACTGCTAATCCACCACCAATATTTATAGAGTTTAAGTTTGTTGCACCTAAGTTTTTAAGTTCAGCATAAATATGCCCAGATTCTCTTAAAGCTTTTTTCAAAGGTTTGATAGAATTCATAGCAGAACCAATATGAAAATGAATCATTGTTAAATACTTAACAAGATTATTATCTTCCATTAACTCGTATGCTTCAAGAATCTCTGTTGATGTTAAACCAAATTTAGAATTAATACCACCACTTTTCGCCCATAAGCCACTTCCACCACTATGTAGTCTAACTCTTAACCCTATATTAGGACACTCCATTTTGGTTTCATTTAAAACCTCTATAATTATTTCCAGTTCGTTTAAACCCTCTATAATAATAGTAATATTATGACCCATACTTTTAGCAATAAAACCTAAATGAATCATCTCTTTATCTTTGAATCCATTTACTGTTATTGGAGAACCCACATTGTTGTAAGTCATAGCAATAACAAGTTCTGCTTTACTTCCAGCTTCAAGGCCATAATTGAACTTTTTACCCTCATTAATTAGGGGATGAATAAAGTTAGGAAGTTGATTAACTTTTAAAGGGAAAACAGCATTAAAAGTACCTTTATAGTCATATTCTTTAATACTTGAATTAAATGTATTGTATAAAGTATTAACTTGTTTTTCCGTAATATGAGGAAATCTTAAAAGTAAAGGACCCTTAAAATCTTGTTTCCTTATATCTTTTACAATGGAAATTAAGGAAGGCTTACAATCATAATTAATCTTAGCTAATCCATCCTCAATCATAAAATTATCATCACTCCAAATATCAATACCATAGTTATTCACTTTTAAAAATCCTCTAATTTTAAATTTGTTTCTTCTTTTGTTTTTATATTTTTAATATAAATAGTTCCATTTTTTAGTTCATTTTCACCAATTAATGCAACAATATTTGCGCCTAGTTTTTCAGCAATACTAAAATGTTTACCGAAACTTCTTGGCGTGTATTCTACTAAAGTTTTTGTTGTTTTTCTCTTTTGATTTGCAACTTTTATCATTGTATTTAATGAATTTTCATCTAATGCTCCCATATATACCACATTTTGATTATATTGAGGCATTTTTACAAGTTCTAATAATCTTTCGATTCCTATTGCAAATCCAATACCACTAGTTGGTTTTCCACCTAAAAACTCAACAAGTCTATCATATCTTCCACCACCTGCAATTGCACTTTGAGCTCCAATTTCATTGCTTACAAATTCAAATGCAGTTTTATTATAATAATCTAAACCTCTAACTAGATTTGAATCAATTTCATATTTAATATTATTAAAGTCTAATATTTTTTTTAGTTTTTCAAAATCTGTGTTACAAGAACTACATAAACTAGTAGTAATTTTAGGAGCATCTGTTAATAATAATTGGCATTTATCATTTTTACAATCTAAAACTCTAATTGGATTTGTTAAAATTCTTTTATTACAGTCTTCGCATAGATTTTCTTTGAAGTTTGTTAAATGCTTAATTAGGTTTTCTTTATACGGAGGCATACAAATATTACAACCAAGAGAATTTAGTTTTAAGGTAAATCCAATTCCAAAAAATTCAAGTATTTCTTTTATCATAATAATTATATTTGCATCTTCATAAACAGAATCTATTCCAAATACTTCACAACCAAATTGGTGAAATTCTCTAAGTCTTCCTTTTTGAGGTCTTTCATATCTGAACATTGGACCATAATAATACCATTTATAGTTTCCACCAGCACGGTCTAATTTCTTCTCAACAAAGTATCTTACAACTCCGGCGGTTCCCTCAGGTCGTAAACAAACATCATTCTCACCTTTATCAATAAATTGATACATCTCTTTATTTACAATATCAGAACTCTCTCCCACTGATCTTTTAAATAAAGCTGTTTCTTCTAATAGGGGTGTTTCAATGTACGAAAATCCATAATTTTTAGCAATTTTTGATGCATTTTCTACAAAATAAGTAAATAAAGAACTCTCTTCATTTACTATGTCTTTCATCCCTCTTAAACTTTGTATTGTCTTAACATTTTTAGTTTCATTATTCACCATTTATAAAATCCTCAATTTTCTTTTCTATTTCTTCAATTTTTAAACTTGCATCAATAATAATATGATTTATATTTAATCTTTTAATTGTTTCTTTCATTCTATTCTGAATATTTATTAGATAATCAATTCCTCTTAATTCTATTGAATCATTTTCTTTTTGAGATAGTCTAAATTTTAATTCATGTGGAGTTAATTCGAGTAAAATTACGTGAGTTGGTAAAGTATTATTCGTAGCAATTAGATTTAAATTAATTAGTTCATCAATACTTAAAGCAGAAGCATAAGCAATCCCTGAAATCATAGACCTATCAGAGATAATTGTATCGTTCTTATTCTTCTTTATAACTTCTTCAATATGTTCAGCTCTATCAGCCATAAAAAGAAACATTTCTGCTATTTTTGATTTAGCTTCACCATCAAGTGCCATATTTCTTAATTTTATACCAAGTGGTGTTCCACCTGGTTCTTTTGTAAAAATTGCATAGGGTAATTTCTCTTTTAAAAGTTCTAATTGAGTTGATTTACCAGCTGTATCAATTCCTTCAATTACTGCATACATTTTAAAACTTTTTCAGGAATTAAATGTTGGAATTTCCCATTAAATCTTATGATTTCTCGTACTATTGTAGAACTAACAAAAGCATTTTCTAAAGTTGGCATTAGATATAAAGTTTCAATTTTTTTATTTATTGAAGAGTTCGCATATCCCATTTGTAGTTCAAATTCAAAATCAGATACGGCTCTAAGACCTCTAATAATTGTATTTATTTCTAAATCTATTGCTAAATCAACAAGTAATGTATCAAATCCTAAAACTGTAACACCTTCGATATCTTCAGTAGCAGCTTTTGCAAATAAAACCCTTTGTTCATGATCGAACATTGGCTTTTTTAATTCACTTTTTGCAACAGCAATTACAACTTCATCAAAAATATTAGCCGCTCGTTTTATGATGTCTAAATGACCATTTGTAATTGGATCAAAAGTCCCACTATAAATGGCCTTTCTATATGAATTAATATTAGTATTTGGCATATTTATTCCCATCTTTTATATAAATTATTATCTATTTTTAGTAAATCTAACCATTTACCTATTAAAAAGTTTTCCATATCTTCTAAACTTTGCTGAGTACTATAATACCCCAATATTGGAGGTGCAATTACAACTCCTAAGTTTGATAATTTAAGCATATTTTCTAAAGTAATACTATTTAAAGGCATTTCTCTAGGAGCTAAAATAATCTCTCTTTTTTCTTTTAACATCACAGTAAAAGCTCTTGTTATTAAAGAATCTGAAATTCCTACTGCACATTTAGCTAAAGTATTCATTGAGCAAGGAAGAATAATCATTTTATCGACTTTAAATGAACCAGATGCGATACTAGCACCTATATTTGAGTCTTTAAAAATAGTTACATTTGGATAATCATTGAATATTTCTTTTGTCAAGAGTTGATTTTCAAGTTTTAAAGCAGTTTTTGCACTTTTAGAAAATATAACAAAAACTTCAATCTCTTTTGGTAATTTTTTTACAAAATTAACACCAAGATTTGAGCCACTCGCACCTGAAATTGCAACAGTTATCTTCAAGAAAAACCTTTAGTTTTAGTATATGTAAAATGATAATAGCAAAAAAAGACTTTTAATTCAATTACCTTGAAAATAGGGCTTTTTATTAGGATTTATAAGTTTGGATTAATCTTTAAACTGATAACATATTGTATAAATATTATATATATTAAATTAAACATTATGTTAATTTAATTACTATTTAATATACTTAATGTAAAAGGATTTTAAATATGTCAAAAATTTTTACTTATATTAGAAACAATGAAAATAATCAGAAATATACACTTGAACAAAGAGCTTCTGTTGAGAATTATTTATTCAAAAATAATATTACAGATTTTAAAAATATTGAAATAAATATAAGCACTCCAATTGAAGAAAGAAATATTTTAGAACTTCTAAAAAATTGTGAAATGAATTCAACTATTATTGTTTCAAATTTAAATGTTTTTGGAAGAACAATAGAGACTATTTTAGAAATAGTAAGATTTTTATTAACAAATAAAATTAGAATTATTATAGTTGAACAGAATTTGGATTTAATAGATGATCAAGATATGTTAACTCAAATGATTTTAGGTATTGTTTCTATGACTATTGGTTTAGAAAAAGAGTTAATGAGTTTAAGAACAAAAGAGGCACTAAGCGCAAAAAAATTAAATGGTATCTCTTTAGGAAAACCAAAAGGTACTATTCAAAAATCTAAGTTTGATTTACAAAGAGGAAAGATTGAAGAACTTTTGGCTGTTGGTTTAAGCGTACGAAAAATATCAAAACTTTTAGGATATAACAATCATATTGGACTTAATAATTATGTGAAAAAAAGAAATATAAAAATAAATATAAAGAGTAGCCAGACTATTTGATAAACAAATCTTTATAATGGTTTAAAAAAAAAATAGTAAAATAAAATTAATTAAAATTGAATGGAGTTATTGTGAAAGTATTATTAATCAAAGATGTAAAAACTTTAGGGAAATCTGGAGAATTAAAAGAAGTGGCTGATGGATATGGGAAAAACTTTTTAATTGGAAAAGGTTTAGCATTACATGCAACTACTGAAGTATTAAATAGATACAAAGCTGAACAAAAAAGAGCTGCTGAAAATGAAGCAAAAGAAATAGCAGCTGCAAAAGAATTGGCAGAAAAATTAAATGCAACTAAACTTACAATAAAACATAAAGTTGGTGCAAATGGACAATTAATTGGTTCTGTTACAAATAAGGAAGTATCAGAAACATTAGAAGATCAATTTTCTATCATGATTGATAAAAAAAATATATCATTAGATAAAAAAATAAAATCTGTTGGAATTTACGAGTTAGATTGCAAATTAGGACATTCAATTCATGCAACTTTAAAAGTTGATATAATCGGAGAATAATTAAATGTTTGATGCTACAACCATACTTGCATACAGAGGTGCTAATAAAGCAGTAATTGGAGGTGACGGTCAAGTTACTTTTGGAAATACTATTTTAAAAGGAAATGCAACAAAAATAAGAACACTTTATAAAGACCAAATACTTGCTGGATTTGCAGGAAGTACAGCTGATGCTTTCAACCTTTTTGATATGTTTGAAGAACATTTAAATGCTTGCAAAGGTGATTTACTAAAATCAGTAATTGCCTTTTCTAAAGAGTGGAGAAAAGATAAAGTTTTACGTAGATTAGAAGCTATGATGATAGTTTTAAATAAAGAAAAAATTTTTATATTAAGTGGAACAGGAGATGTTGTTGAACCTGAAGATGGTGCGATTGCATCTATTGGAAGTGGTGGAAATTTTGCTATTTCAGCTGCACGAGCATTAGCAAAACACTCAAATCTTGATGAAGAAGAATTAGTTAGAGAATCTCTTATGATTGCAGGTGAACTTTGCATTTATACAAATCAAAATATTAAAATATTAAAAATAGAGGATTAACCAACTATGGATATGACACCAAAACAGATAGTTGCATATTTAGATGATTATATTATTGGGCAAAATAATGCAAAAAAAACTATTGCACTAGCTCTTAGAAATAGATATAGAAGAATGAAAGTTGAACCAAAACTTCAAGAAGAAATAATGCCTAAAAATATTTTAATGATAGGAAATACAGGTGTAGGTAAAACTGAAATTGCTAGAAGAATGGCGAAGATGATGGGATTACCTTTTGTAAAAGTTGAAGCAAGTAAATATACAGAAGTAGGATTTGTAGGTCGAGATGTTGAATCTATGATTAGAGATTTAGTTTATGAGGGAATAACTTTAGTTACTCGTGAATTTGAAGAAAAAATTAAAGATAAAATTGATGATGAAGTAAATAAAAAAATTATTGAAAAATTAGTACCTCCTCTTCCTGAAACAGCTAGTGAAAGTGCAAAAGAGTCTTTTATTAAAACTTATAACACAATGGAGAAAAAACTTCTGAACGGTTCTTTGGATGATAAAAAAATTGAGATAGAAATTCCCAAAAAAGCACATATAGAAATTATTGATTCTTCAATGCCTTTTGATATGAGTTCTATGCAAGAGAGTCTTAATAAAATGTTAGGTGGACTTAATAAAGAGACAATCAAAAAAGAAGTATTCATCAAAGATGCAAAAGTTTTATTAAGAGGAATAGCAAGTGAAGGATTACTTGATTCTGAAGCTATTAAAATTGAAGCACTTAAAAGATGTGAAAATGGTGGAATTATATTTTTAGATGAAATAGACAAAATTGCATCAGGAAAAAAAAATCAAGGGCAGGATCCATCAAAAGAGGGCGTTCAAAGAGATTTACTTCCAATAGTTGAGGGAAGTAGTGTTCAAACAAAATTTGGACAAATAAAAACAGACCATATTTTATTTATTGCAGCTGGTGCTTTTCATGTTTCAAAACCCAGTGATTTAATACCTGAACTTCAAGGAAGATTTCCCTTAAGAGTTGAATTAGAATCACTTGATGAAGAGGCTTTATATAAAATTTTAACAAATACAAAAAATTCACTTTTACGACAATACAAAGCACTTTTAGAAGTTGAGGGTGTAGAGTTGGAGTTTGATGACGAGGCTATACGAGCATTTGCAAAATATGCAGTTACAGCAAATGAAAAAACAGAAGATATAGGTGCAAGAAGACTGCATACAGTTATTGAAAAAGTAATTGAAGATATATCTTTTGATGCTGATGAGAAAAAAGGTGAAAAAGTAATTGTAACAAAAGAATTAGTTGCTAGTAAGTTAGATGATATTGTTGATAATGTTGATACAGCAAGATATATTTTATAAGTTATATAAATTAATAACTTTTTAGCTAGAATGATTTTTATTAAAAAACACGGAGTAATACTATGAATATTGTAACATTTTGTCAAATAGATGAGTCTTTATTTAATCCAGAATTTAATGTTGAGTATTTTCATTCAACAGGAACAGCGACAGATGCTGATATTGTAATTATAGATATTGATTCTATTTTTGAGTTTGAAGAAAATAAAACAAAAGTTTGTAAAGATAAGTTTGTTTCAATAGCTATTATTGATGATGAGAGTGATTATGAAGCTTTTAAAAATTTTGGAATAGATGCTTGGATAAAACATTCAGATATCTCACAAGTAAATAACATAATAAATTTAGTAAACAAAAGGCTTTTATCATAATTATTGATACACATTGTCACTTAGACAACAAACAATATTACGAAGATATTGATAAAGTAATTCAAAATGCTTTAAATCATAATGTAAAAGGTTTTTTGATTCCTGGTGCTGATTTTGATGATTTACCACAAGCTGTAAAATTAGCTGAAAAATATAGTGAAGTTTATTTTGCAGTTGGAATTCATCCTTATGATATAGATAAATTTGATGAAGCAACTATGGAAAAATATGTAAATCATCCAAAATGCATTGCCATTGGTGAATGTGGTTTAGATTATTTTAGACTCCCCGAAGATGAAGTTGAAAAGCAAGAGAATATAAAAAAACAAAAAGAGGTTTTTATAGCTCAAATAAACTTTGCAAAAAAAGTGAAAAAACCTTTGATTGTTCATATTCGAGAAGCTTCAAATGATTCACGACAGATTTTAATTGATTGTAATGCCAAAGAAGTCGGTGGAGTTTTACACTGTTTTAATGCAAGTGAACATTTACTACCACTAGTCGAATATAATTTTTATTTTGGAATAGGTGGAGTTCTTACTTTTAAAAATGCTAAGAAATTAGTAGAAATCCTTCCACAAATTCCAAAAGATAAATTATTAATTGAAACAGATGCTCCATATCTTACTCCACATCCTCATAGAGGTGAAAGAAATGAACCTTATTATACGGTTTTTGTAGCCCAAAAAATGGCAGAACTTCTTAATATTACAGAAGAAGAAATGCAAGAATTAACAACAAATAATGCTAAAAAATTGTTTAAAGAGTTTTCTAGTCTTTCTTAGATATAATCTAGGATATATCAAGAAGATGGAGATTGTTTGTACAAATTTTTTATATTATTACTTTTTTTAGTAAATACTCTTTTCTCAAATGTTTTAGAAGATGATTTAAAAATCTTAAAAGATTTAGGTCTAGAGAGTTCTTTTTTATCTGAAAAAAGCTTGTTAGCTACTTTTGATGAATACTCTTCTTCTTATAATATAAATTATTACAATAACCTCTTGAAAAAATCTTCTTTAAATGTCCAAATAGTTAAAAATGAAATCCAAAATGAAAATCTTCCTGATACAGTATTTTTTATTCCTTTATTGGAAGCCAGTTTTGTAAATCAAGAAAGAGGAAAAAATAGTCCAGCTGGATTATGGCAAATAATGCCACTAACTGCAAAAAATTTAAGATTGAGAAATGATGAAAGTATTGATGAACGACTTGACTTAATTAAATCTACAGATGCAGCTAGTTCTTATTTAAAAAAATATTATAAAAAATTAGATAAATGGTATTTGGCAATTTTAGCTTATAATTCAGGGGAAGGAAATGTTGCTGAGGGAGTTGCTAGATGTGCACTTGATAGATATTTAGAACTTAATCCTAATATGAATAACACTCCAAGTATTAATAATTATAAAAAGATGCTTAATGATTATAGAGTTACAAAAACAGGGTTTAGTAGTTTATATGATGTTTATAATAGATTCAAATCATTTTATAGTTTTGAGTATTTAGTTAAAAATAATAAAGAAAATAAATATTTAGCAGAATCAAGTATTACATATATAAAAAAATTAATAGCGTTTTCTATGATAACAAATAGAGATTTATTTAAAAGCATAGATAAAAAAGCTAAATATACATTAGAAAAAGTAAAAGCACCAAAAGGTATACAACTTAGATCTTTATCTAATGCTATAAACATGGATTATAATGAGTTTAGAAATCTTAATAAGCATATTAAAAAAGAAACTTTACCAAGTGATTCAAAATCTTATAATATTTATATTCCTCAAAATAAATTAGAACTTTATAATCAAAGAATATTTGCTATCAAACCTATTAAAGAAAATGTAATCGATACAAAAGTAGTAGAAAATAAGAAAACAAAAAATGAAAATATAAAACAAAATAAAGTAACAGAAATTAAAAAAACTAATAAACCAATTATTTATATTATTAAGAAAGGTGATTCTTTTGAATCAATATCAAAAAAATATAAAGTAGATTTAAAAAAATTAAGAAGTGATAATAATAAAAAGTCGAATTTAATAAAAATAGGAGATAAAATTGAAATTTATAAGTAGTTATTTAAAATATAGTTTATTCTTAGGTTTATTAAGTGTTTTTCTTTTTACAGGTTGTTCTCAAAAATCTTATGATGTAGATTATGATAAATTTTATAAAGATACAAAAAATTCTAAAATAAATAACTCAAAAGAAATGCATAAATATACTATGCGACCTTATAGTGTATTTGGTATAAAATATTATCCATTTGTCGCAAATATGGGAGACCAATTTGAAGGAATAGCTTCTTGGTATGGACCTGATTTTCATGAAAAAAAGACTTCAAATGGAGAAGTTTATAATATGTATGATATGACAGCAGCACATAAAACTTTACCAATGAATACAGTTGTAAAAGTAGACAATTTAGATAATGGTAAATCAATAATAGTAAGAATAAATGATAGAGGACCATTTGTTAGAGGAAGAATTATTGATTTATCAAACAAAGCTGCCCATGAAATCGATATGTATAGAAAAGGTACTGCACAAGTAAAAATTACTGTTTTAGGATATAATGGTGAGATTGAAAATAAAAATGCACCTTATGTTGGAAATACAACAGCTATTGTAAAAAATGAAAAAATTGATGTTATTGATCCTTTAGAAATTAAAGAAGATCGTATTGTATCTACAAAAGTGCCTGTAGTACCAGTGGTTAATATTAATAAAAGTAATAATACAACAAAAATAGTAAAACCAGTTATTACGCCTATTGGTACTCCAACAATAAGTAAAAACAATAATAAAGTTTTATCAAGTGGAAAATTTAGTATTCAAATTGGTGCATTTAGTCAAGAATCAGGAGCTATGAAAACTAAAAATGAGTATCAAAAAAAGTTTAATGGCAATCAAATAGATACAAAAAAGGTTTTTTCAAATGGAAAAACTTTGTTTAAAGTTTTTATTAATGGTTTTGATACTTATGAAAAAGCTCAAAGTTTTAAAAATGCAAATGGTTTAGGTAATTCTCTTATTAGTGGTAATTAGGAAAAAAAATGGTAGAAATTAATAGAAAAACAAAAGAAACAGATATTAAATGTAAAATTGATATAAATGGTTGTGGAAAATCAAATATAAAAACAGGTGTTGGGTTTTTTGATCATATGTTAGAAGCTTTATCAAAACATAGTGGAATAGATATAGATTTAACTTGTAATGGAGATTTACATATTGATGCTCACCACACTGTTGAAGATTGTGGGATCGTTTTAGGACAAGCTTTAAAAAAAGCAATTTTTCCTATCCAAGCAGTTGAGCGATATGGAAATGCGACAGTTGTTATGGACGAAGCAGCAACTACATGTGCTTTGGATTTATCAAATCGACCCTATTTGGTATATGAAGTAAATGTAAGTGGAAAAGTTGGTGATTTTGATGTTGAGTTAATTGAAGAATTTTTCCATGCAGTTGCTGGAAATGCTGGATTAACTGTGCATATTATAAGTGATAGAGGAAGAAATAAACACCATATTTTAGAAGCATCTTTTAAAGCCTTTGCCGTGGCGCTTAGACGAGCTTTAGTAAAAAATGAGAGATTAGGAATTCCAAGTACAAAAGGTGTTTTATGATTGAACTTATTGTTTTAGATGTTGATGGAACTTTAACAGATGGAAAAATTACTTATTCAAATAGTGGTGAAGAAACAAAATCATTTGATGTTGCAGATGGTTTAGCAATTGCAGTTTGGACAAAAAAATTTGGTAAAAAAGCTGCAATTATAACTGGACGAAGTTCTTTCGTTGTTGAAAAAAGAGCAAAAGAGTTAAATATTACTTATCTTCATCAGGGAATTAAAAATAAACAAGAAGTTTTAGAACAAATATTAAAAGAAGAAAATTTATCATGGAGTCAAGTAGCAGCCATTGGTGATGATTTAAATGATTATAATATGTTAAAAAAAGTTGGACTTTCTTTTACTCCTGCCAATGGTTCACACTATTTAAAAGATTTTGTAAATGTTGTGTGTCAAAATAAAGGTGGTGATGGAGCTGTACGAGAAATGTTAGAGTATATTTTCAAAGAAGATGGACTTGAAGAGGAATTTTTAAACGCATGGCTATAAAAATATTTACTTTTTTACTTTTAGTTTTATCCGTGGGATATTATTTTGTTCCAGTTGAAAATATCAAAAAAAATGAACTTGATAAAGATATTCCATTAGTTATATTTGAATCATCTTTTATGTACACAATTAATGAAGAAAGTATAAATAGAATTGTTTATTCAACTCATGCGATAAAATATAAAGATAGAGATGAAATGTATAATGCAAATATTATTTTAAAAAATACAGACAAAACTAAAAATTTTAAAACAGAAAAATTAAAAGCAAATCTAATAGTAAAAAATGCTAATGATTATGCTTTGACTGATAATGTAAAATATGCTAGAGATGATTTTATGAAGTTAAATACGAACGAACTTTTTTATAATGATATTACAAAAATTGCAAAAAATACTAAACCGTTTGATGCTGTATATAATAAACATTTTTTAAAGGGCGATAATATTTATTTAGATATAAATAATGATTTTATAAAAGCAAATAATACACATTTTGAAATAGATGTTATTAAAAAAAATAAAAAAGGAAAAAAATGAGATATTTAATAGGTTCAATACTTTGTTCTATATATTTATTTGCTCAAAGTGAAACTTTAACAATAGATGCACAAAATTTTGAAGCAGATGATAAAAAAGGAATTTCTATTTTTACTGGAAATGTAAAAATGAAAATGGGTGAAGATAGATTAAACGCACAAAGAGTAGATGTTTATTTTATCACAGATAAAAACAATGCTAAAATTCCTTTAAAATATGAAGCTACTGGAAAAGCTGATTTTGAAATTATTACAAAAGAAAAACATTATATTGGAAATGGAGATAAAGTAATTTATTCACCGCAAAAAGAAGAATATACTATTTTAGGTAATGGTTATTTACAAGAAAAAAATGATGATAGAAAAGTTTATGGAGATACAATCTTTGTTAATCAATTGACTGGAGAAGCAAGAGTAAAAGGAAGTGAACAAAAACCTGTTCGATTTATTATAAATATCGAGCACGGTGAAAATAAAGGGAAAAGTAATGAGAATAACTGAAGCAAAATTTTTACAATCTGCACAAGGAATTGTTGATTCTCCGAGTCCTGATAGGGCTGAAGTCGCATTTTTAGGAAGATCAAATGTAGGAAAATCATCATTACTTAACACTTTGACAAATAGAAAAGGTTTAGCAAAATCTTCTTCAACTCCTGGGAAAACTCAACTCATAAATTATTTTGAAATTAATTTCAAAACTGATAATGAAGAATTGCCATATTTATATGCAAGATTTGTGGATTTACCTGGATTTGGTTATGCAAAAGTTTCTAAAAGTATTAAAGCTGAATGGAATAGAAATCTAACGGCTTATTTAGAGCAAAGACAATGTTTACAAATATTTGTACATTTGATTGATTCAAGACATCCTTTGCTTGATATTGATAAAAATGTGGATGAATTTTTAAGAACTATAAAAAGAGGCGATCAAATTATCATTCAAGCATTTACAAAAATAGATAAATTAAAAATGAATGATTTAGCAAAATTAAAAAGAGAGTACCCTGAAGGAATTTTTATTTCAAATCTGAAAAAAAAGGGTATGATAGACTTACAAAATAAAATTACAGGATATTTATTTGGACATTAAATTTTATAAGCCAACCGTAGCTGATATTACAAAAATGCAAAATATAGTAAAAGAAGAAGTTCTTAATGGAAAAATTCTTTTAAGAACAGAAGATGAAATGGCAACTACAATTCGTTCATATACTGTTGTTGAAGTAGATGGAAAAATGGCTGGATTTACAGCAACTCATATTCACTCTCCAAGACTTGCAGAAGTGCGAAGTTTAGTTGTTGCAAAAGAGTTTAGAGGTTTAAAATTAGGAAAGAAACTAGTAGATGCTTGTATAAAAGAGGCAAAAGAGTATGGAATAAAACAACTTTTATCTTTGACTTATGAGCAAGGATTTTTTGAAAGCTGTGGATTTAGAGTAATTTCAAAAGAAGAAATTCCTGAACATAAAATTTGGGCTGATTGTATTAGATGCAAACATTTCCCTATTTGTGATGAAATTGCAATGGTTATTGATCTGTAAGCTTTAATAAATTTTATTAAAATTTAATTTTAGGATAAAATATGCAATGTTATAAAATTATCCACAGAACATACTACAATTATTCAAGTAGCGTCACTTTAGGCGCACATAATTTACTTTTAAGACCAAGGGAAAGCCATGAGCTTAGAATTGAGTCTTTTACTCTAAAAAGTATTCCTGAAGCAAAAATATTTTGGCATAGAGATGTGGAAGATAATTCTGTTGCAATTGCAACTTTTGAAATTCCAACTCAACAACTTTTTATTGAAAGTGAAGTAATCATTCAACACTATAATGAATCTCCACTTGATTTTATAGTATCTGATTATGCAATTAATTATCCTTTTAAATATCTTGCAAATGACAATTTTATCCTTTCATCTTATATGGTTTTACCAAATGAAGAGACAAGAATACTTTTGAATAATTGGATATACAATATTTATAAATATGGTGAAAAGATTCAAACATACACTCTCTTACAAAAATTAATAACTTATATATTTAAAAATTTTACATATAAAGTAAGAGAAGAAGCAGGAGTTCAAACGGCAAAACAAACCTTGTCTTATGGCTCTGGTTCATGTAGAGATTTTGCTTTTTTATTTATGGAAGTAGTTAAATGCTTAGGTTTAGCGACAAGATTTGTAAGTGGTTATTTATATGCTCCTTTGATGTCTGACCAAGTTGGTTCAACCCATGCTTGGGCAGAGGTTTATCTTCCAGGTGGTGGTTGGATTGGGTTTGACCCAACTACTGGAAATATTGCAGGAACTGACCATATTTCGGTTGCAGTTTCAAGATTACCGGATAATGTTCCTCCCATAGCAGGTTCATTTCTAGGAGTTTCTGATTCAAACATTAGTGTTGGTGTTTGGGTTACGAAAGTATAAATCTTTATTTTTGCTAATTAAGAAGATTTAGCTTCAAACCAAACTTCGCTAAAAACTTTTATTGCATTTTTTATTTCAAAATCTTCAAAACCACCAAATCCCAAAGCAATAACTTTTTCTAAATTAAAAAACTCTTTAAAATAAATTTTTATCTCTTTTTGTTTACATAATTCATCTAGTTTGTCTAAATTTATATTTACAAGAGGTTTTATTAAAAAATTTAATCCACTTCCTTCTCTTAAAATTTTTATTTCATCTTTCAAAAACTCTTTTAAAAATTCTTTCATCAAATCATGTTTCTTTCTATTTATATTTCTTATTTTTCTTAGGTGTTTTTCCCAATATCCTTCTTTTAAAAATAGAGTTAATGTTTTTTGAATATCTATTGGAACACCTGAAAATCTAAAATCAAAAATTTGATGATAGATATTTAATAATGAAGTTGGTAAAACGGTATAAGAAATTCTTAAAGCAGGAGATAAAGCCTTAGATAAAGTTCCAAGATAGATAATTCTTTGATTATTACTTTCTAATCCTTGCATCGATGGAATAGGACGATTGTAGTAACTTAATTCACTATCATAATCATCTTCGATTATAAAAGAATCATTGTTTTTTGCCCAATTTATAAGTTTTAATCTATTTGAAATTGGCATCGTTACACCTGTTGGAAATTGATGAGATGGAGTTACATATAAAGCGTTACAATTGGTTTTTTCTAATAAATTTAAATCTAATCCATCAGAATTTATAGGAATGTCTTTTATTTCAAAAGAGAAAATTTCAAAAACTTTTTTTGCAACTTTATAACAAGGTGATTCGATAGCTATTTTATTTGAGATTTCTTTTAGAATAGTTGATACTAAAAACAGACTATCACTAAATCCACTTGTAACAATAATTTGTTCACTATTACATAAAACAGCTCTTGAAGAGAAAAGGTACTTTGAAATCTCTTCTCTTAATTCTAATTCTCCTTGTTTATTATGGTAAATACCATAATTGATATCATTTTTTACAGCTTTATTATAAAGTTTTAACCAAGTTTGTTTTGGGAAAGAACTTTTTGCTAAATGTGCAGGAAAAAAGTCTATTTTATAATCAAATTCTTGTTTATTTCCATCTTTTTTTTCATCTAAATTTATTTGAAAATTTTGGAAAATATCTTCACATACAAAATAACCACTATTCTTTCTACTTTCAATATATCCTTCTGCATATAGTTGATTATATGCAGTTTGTATAGTTGTTTTACTAAGATTATACTCATCTGATAGTTTTCTAATTGAAGTTAGTTTTGTTCCAGCTTTTAGTTTAGTTTTAATCTCATCTTTTATTTGTTCATATAGTTGAATATAAAGTGGTGTTGAGCTTAGTTCAAATTTATACAAAAGTGTCCTTATGGAAAAAAATAAAAATGTATCTTTTATAAAGTACAGATATTCGATATTATATGTTCGAATTACTTAAAATATAGGAAAAATAATGAATGAAAAAATACAAAGCATATTAAAGTATGAAGGTGTTTTTAGTATAGTAGCTAAAGGGGAAGATTTTCCTCATATTGTAAACACTTGGAATTCTTATGTGATTTTCAAAGATGGTGAAATTTTTGTTCCAGTTGCTGGAATGAATAAAATGCAAGAGTTACTTCAAAAAGATAATAGAGTTATTGTTGTTATTGGAACAAAAGAACTTATGGGGCTTTATGGAATGGGAATGGGTATTAAAATTATAGGTCATGCTTCTATTTTAACTGATACTAAAGAGCATGAAGATTTAAAAGCTAAGTTTGAATGGGCAAGAGCTGTTATGAAAATAGAGATTTTAGAAGCAAATCAAACTACATAAGGAAGGTAAAAGTGAGAAGAGGTGAATTTGAAGTAAAAGATGAAAATAGTATAAATGAAATATTAGAATCTTGCGAATATGGAAGTTTAAGTCTAATAAGTGATGGAAAACCTTATGTTGTTGCTTTGAATTTTGTATTATTTGAAAATTCAATTTTTTTTCACGGTGCAAAAGAGGGACGAAAAATTGAAGCTATAAAATCAAACCCTAATGCTTCTTTTTTAGTGGTAAAACCTTATTCTTTTATTCCTTCATTTTTCAGTGATACAATGGCTGCTTGTCCTTCAACTCAATTTTTTGCTTCAGTGTTATTTGAAGGAATAGTTAGTTTTATTGAAGATGGTAATATTAAAGCAAAAGTTTTAAATGCTTTAATGAAAAAATTTCAAAGTGAAGATAGTTTTGAAGAAATTGCTTATGAAAAAGCTATGTATACAAAAATGTTAGATAAAACAGCTATCTTTGAGTTAAAAGCTGAAAATATAAGTTGTAAAATCAAAGTAGGGCAAAATTTAAACGAAGAAAAACGAAATAAATTAATAGAAAAATTAAAATCTAGAAATTTAGAAATTGATGAAGAAACTATAAACCAGATGAAATTACACAGTTAAAAAAGATTATAAAATCTTTTTTAACTGGTTTTTGATGATAACTGGCACAAAAAACATAGAAACTACATAAGAGATTAAAGTTCCACCAATTAGTGCAACTCCTAGACCTCCAAATACTGCGTCATTTGCAATTAATGCACTTGCGAATACCATAGTTAGAACCGTAAGAATTATTGGCTTTGACCTAGTTGCTGTGGCTTTTGCAATGGCTTCATTTATGCTTAGATTTTTCTCTTGTACAAGTTGTCTTGTAAAATCTATAATCAAAGTAGAATTTCTTGAGTTTATTCCAATAAGTCCAATAAATCCTATTAGTGAAGTTGCCGTTAGATAAAAAGTATCAGCTGTAATTAAATCCATAATTACATGGGCAAAAATAACTCCAATAATTGATATAAAACTAGAAAGAACTATTCCTCCTGATATTGCAAAATTTTTATAATATATAACCATTAAAAAGAAGATTAAAACAAGTGCAATTATAAAAGCTCCACCTAAATCTATAAATGTATCAATAGTTACTTTTAATTCTCCATCAAATATTAAATCAAATTTTTCTTTTGTTTTTTTATCTATAAAAGAGAGATTTAGCATATTTGTTTTTATTATCTCATAGTTATTATTTAATGTATTTAACATCTCATCTCTTGCATTTAGAAGAGGGTAGATTTGACTATCTTTAGAAGTTTCTGCTATTACATTTATCAATAAATTTAAATTTTTTGAAGTAATTGTTGGTTCTTTTATTATTTCTTTTATTTTTACAAATTCAGAAATATTTATCATATTTCCTTGGTTATTTACTATTTTTAGATTTTGAAGTTTTATTTTTAACTCTTCTTTTGAAGAATTTTTAAGAATTCTTGAATCATTTAGTCTTAAAAATATTGGTATTTGACTTTGGGCATTTTTATCATTTACAACAGCAATATTCATACCTTCAAAGGCTAAAAATAGAGTATTTTTTAATTGTTCTAAATCTACTAAACTAATAATTGCTTTACTATTATCTAATTCTAATTCGTACATAATAAAATCTTTATCTGCAAGTACATCAATATCTACTAAGGTTGTTTGATTTTTAAGAATAGTTGCAATCTTTAGTGCAAAATCTCTTCTATTTTCAAAATTATTTCCACCATAAATCTCAGTTACAATAGATGCAAGAACAGGAGGACCAGCTGGAAGTTCAATAAACTTGATATTTGCTTCATATAAAGAACAGTTTGTTTGTACTTTGTTTCGTAATTGATTAACTAAATTATAACTAGTGATAGTTCTTTCTTTTTGTTTTTTTATATTTACTATGATTTCTGCTTGAGATTCTTTGTCTTTTAAAGCACTTTGTTTTACAAGAGCAGCAAAATCAAGAGGTTGACCTTCTTTTATAAAAGTAGAAATATTAATAATATTTTGTTCTTTTTGAAGATTTTTAACTATACATTGGGTTATTTCTTTTGTTTGATAAGTACTTGAACCATCTTTCAAATCTACATAAATAGAAAAAGTATCAGAGTTTTTGCTTGGAAGCATTTTTGCTTTAATAATTTGTGTTGGAAAAGCCATAATACTTAAAACAAATAAAATAAAAGCAATAAAATAAACCAAAAAAGATTTTTTTGGACTTTCTAAAATGTCAAATATAAATTTTTCTAATTTCATCAAAAATCCTATAAAATTTTTTTAACTAAATACGGAGTAAACGCATATGCTACGAATAATGACATTGCCAAAGAAATAGGTACAAAAACAGGAAGAGGGTGCATAAATTGCCCCATCATTCCTCCAACAAAAAACATAGGGATAAAAGTCATAATAATTGCAATGGTTGCTATATTTGTTGCATTTCCTATTTCATTTGTGGCATTTATTGCTAATGGTACTATATCCATATTAGGGGATTCTTTTTTATGTCTATGAATATTTTCAATTACAATAATAGCAGCATCAACTAACATTCCTAAAGAAACGATGAGTGCAAATAAAGTAATTCTATTGATTGTTTCTCCTAGAATAAATCCTATAAACAATGTAAGAGATAAAATCATAGGAACCATCAAAGATACAATCATTGCTTCTTTTAATCCTAAAGTAAAAATAAGTAAAATAGCAATAATTATAATAGATATTAAAAGGTCTAAAACTAATTTATTTACAGCATTATTTGCCATATAACCATCATCTCTTGTAATGGTATATTTTATATTTTTTGCTAATAGTTCTTCTTTTATAGAGTTCATATATGCAAAAATTTCTTCATTAATTGTTACAGAATTTGCGCCTTTTAGTTTTGATGCACTAAGGGTTATTTGACTAAATTCTTCAAAATCATTTGTATCATCTCTTAAATAAATAAAAGCATCTTTTTTATTTTGAATATCATAAGATTTTTCCACAAGTGCAATATCTTTTAAATAAATAGGAGTTTGAGAATTATAAGAGATTATAAGATTTTCTAAATCTTTTTCATTTTCTATTGCTTCTTTTATTCCAAAAATAACAATTTCAGAACTTTGTGTATTTGTTGTAATATTTGGAGTTTTATATGAAAGTGCTTGAATTTGTTTCATAACTTGACCTAAAGATAAGTTATAAGATGAAAGCTTATTTGCATCAACTAATATATTGAATTGTTCTTTTTTCTCACCTTTTAAATCAACCAAAGCAACATCTTTTATTTTATTAATCTCTTTTGTAATTTTACTTACTTCATTAAAAAGTTGACTTTGTGAAACTAAATCTTTTTTTTGTTCTTTTTGTGAATAAAAAGCAATTGTAGCTATTGGAATATCTGTATCAATATCCATAGTTTTTATCATTGGTTGCAATGCACCATGAGGCATTAAATCCATATTCCTCATAACTTGGTCATAAAGTTTTAAATTAGATTTTTCTTTATCTTCACCTATAAAATATTGAACTTGAACAATAGCAACTGAATCTTTAGCAAATGAATAAATATTTTCAACCCCTTTTATCTCTCTTATTTTTTTTTCTAAAGGTTCAATAATTACTTTTTGTATTTCACTTGGGAGTGCACCTGGAAGAGCTACTATTACAACACCTCCACTTACTTTTATTTGTGGATTTTCTTCTCTTGGCATTAGAAGAAGTGAGATATATCCTAAAATTAGAATAAATATACCAAAGATAAAAGTTAGTGGATGATTTATAAATAATAGTGATAATTTTCCTGCAATATTTAATTCTCTATTCATTTTATTTATCCCTAGTTTTTAATATCTAAATCAAGAAAAACTTTTGAGTACATTCCAGGATAAATATTAAAATCTTTTTTATCAAAAGAGATTTTTAATACAAAAGAGTGAGTTAAATCGTTTGTATTTGGAATGATTGCTTCTATTTTTCCTTCAGTTTTGAAGTTTTGTGAAGTTATTTCAATATTTACTTTTTGTCCTATTTTTATATCATTTAAGTTGGACTCTGAAATATCAGTTTTTATTAAAAGGCTTGATAAATCAGTTAAGATTAAAGCTGGAATACTAGGCATTGCCATTTCTCCAACTTTGATTGATTTTTTTATGATTAAACCATTATTTGGTGCTTTTATTTTTAAATAATCATATTGGGCATTTATTTCTTTTAATTTTGCATTCGTAATATTTGCCATATTTTTACTATTTAATAAATTTAATTCTAGTTGTTCAACTTCATATTTTGAAACTAAATCTTGAGCTTGTAATCTTTTGTATCTTCCGAGATTTAGCTCTATATTTTTTGTTTGATTCTGTAAAATTTCAAGATTTAAAAGAATCTCTTTTTTATTTGAATCCATATTTGAAGAATCGATTTCATATAAAATATCACCTTTTTTTACATTAGAACCTTCATTTACATAAACTTCTTTTATGTATCCCATATTTCTGCTTGTAATTATTTTTTCATTATCTGAAATTACAGTTCCTGATAGTTCTATTTGGTTTGCAAGTAGATTTAAACAAAAAAATGTAGTTGTTAAAAGTATTTTTATCATTAGTTTTTTTCCTCTTTTATATTTTTTCCTAAAGCAAGATTTATTTTTGCAAAGGCTAAAGATTTCTCATATCTAGCTTGAATAAGTAAAGCTTCATTTTTTCTAAAATTTGCTTCTTGTTGAAGGAGTGTTGTCATAGAAATCAAATGATTTTGATATAAAAGTTTTGATTGTTCAAGTACATCAGCTGCTAAATTTTTAGCTTCTACTTTTTCAAGAAGAATTTTTTCTTTTGTTTGTAGATTTAAAATAGTTTTTTGAAGTTCTAATTTTATTGCATCTTTTAATTTTTCATTATTCAAAGAAGCTTTAGCATATTCTATTTTGCTTTTTTGTTTTTCAATATCTCTTGTATTATCAAATAGAGTTAAATTTACTCCAATAAGTGCCATATAATAATCTTTTTCATCATCTAAAGTTAATTTATTATCATTAAAACCATATTCTAAATGGGAATAAACAGATGGATAATATGCTGAATTTGCTATTTCAATATTCTTTTTAGTGGAACTTACTTGGATATTTTGTATTTTAACTTCATCTCTATTTTCTAAAGCTTGATTATAAAGTAGGTTTTCTTGTGGTATTTCAAAAGTTATATTTTCCAAAGTTTGAACATCACTGATTGAATCATCAGATGATAAAAATCTTAAATATGCTAATGCTAATTCAAAATTATTTGAAGATTCAATTAGTTGAGAATTTATATTTAATTCATAAACTTTGGCTTCATTTACATCAATTTTTGTAATTAAACCTTCTTTATGAAATGCATCTGCTGATTTTGAGATTTGTGTTATTGCAACTTTTGCTTTTTCTAAAGCTTGTGTAAAATCTTTTGCTACAACAGCACTATTGTATGCCTTCAAAATTTCAAAACTTAATTCTTTTTTATCAAGGTTATATTTAATCTCATTCGCCTTTTCTTGAAGTTTTAAAATATCTTTTTGATTTGAAAGTTTAAATCCTGTAAATAAAGGAACTTCATAAATAAGTTTTGTATTGTAATTATTTCTAGCATCTGGATAGTTTAAATCTTTTGGTTGAACATCAATTCCTTCATTTTGTTGTACAAATCCAAAATCTCTAAATGTAGCTTCTCTTGAGGATAATTTTGAATTAAAAACATATCCAGAATGGTTTGTTCTACTTAATTCTTCAGTAATAGAAAGTTTCCCATAATTTATAGAATCAATAGTTTTTATATCTAGATTTGATAATTGAGTATTTAATTTTTGTTGTTGTAAATCTTTGTTGTTTTGCAGACTTAAGCTTAGAACTTCTTCAAAACTCACGCTTTGTGCATAAGTTAAAGAAGTTAATAGTAATGATAAATAAATCTTATGCATATAAAAATCCCATTTTAATTTAATAGTCTAAATTATACACTAAAAAATGGGTATTCTAGATAAAAAATTATAAAAAAAAGTTATATAGCTTAGTTTTATTTTAATTATAATTCTAACTTATTTAAAGGACTGTGCAAGATTCCCTATGATTAACTGCCATCCATCTATTATGATAAAAAAGATGATTTTAATAGGTAAGGAAATCATTACAGGTGGTAACATCATCATTCCTAAACTCATTAAAATGGATGCAACAATAATATCAATTACTAAAAATGGTAAAAATATTAAGAATCCTATTTCAAAAGCAGTTCTAAGTTCACTAACAATAAATGATGGCATTAAAAGTGTTATAGGAACATCATCTATATTTTTAGGATTTGGTTCTTTTTTTATTCTATAAAATAGGGCTAAATCAGCTTCTCTAGTATTTTTTATCATAAATTCTTTAAAAGGTTTTAATCCTTTTTCAATAGCAATTTCATAACCAATTTTTTCATCCATATAAGGTTTTATACCTTCTTCCCATGATTTTTTACCATAAGGTTCCATTATAAATATTGTTAAAATAAGTGATAATGACACTACAATTTGAGTTGGAGGAGTTTGTTGTAAACCCATGGCTTGTCTTAAAAGAGAAAATACAATAATAATTCTAGTAAAAGAAGTAACCATTAATAACAAAGTAGGCGCTAAAGCCATTAACGTTAAAATAACTGCTATATTAATTGTTTTTACAAATTGTGCAGGTTCAGTAACTCCTGAAACAGAAAGGTTAATCATAGGAGCAGAATCTGCTGCAAAAGCAAAAATAGAAAATAATAAAAGTGTAAGTATAAATTTCAAAAAAAATCCTATTAAAATAAAATATAATATCTAAAAAATGATTAAAACGGTATAACCAAAAAATTACTTATTCTTTTTGTTTGATATATCCAAGTTCTAATAATTTATCATAGATTTTACTAGTAATATCTCCTGCAGCTTCTCCACCATGTCCCCCATGCTCTTCTATAACAGTTACAGCATATTGAGGGTTTTCAAATGGTCCATAAGTTGTAATCCAAGCGTGAGATCTTTCATAATATTGTAATTCATTCTCTTTCATTCTTACTTTTTCAGATTGAGGAATTGAAACAACTTGAGCTGTACCTGTTTTTGATGCTATTGTTATTTTAGAATTTATATGTTTACTAGCTGTTCCTTTTTGTGCATAAGAAACATCATACATTCCTTTTCTAATAACATCTAAATATTTTGTAGGAATACCAATATCTTTTGGTTCTTCATAACTTGCTTTATAAAAATGTGGTTTTGGTAATTTCCCTGTTGCTATGTAACTTGTATATCTTACAATTTGAAGTGGAGTTACTAACATATTTCCTTGTCCAATTGATGTAATTACAGTTTCTCCCACATACCAAGGTTCTTTATATCTTTTTTCTTTCCACTCTTTATTTGGGTTAACACCTGAAAATTCATTAATTTGATCAATTCCTGTTTGTTCTCCAAAACCTAATTTATCTAAAGTATGAGAAATTTTATTTATTCCTATTTTTAAACTTCCTTTATAAAAAAAGTCATCACAACTTTCAGCTATTGCTCTTCTAAAATTTACATTCCCATGACCAGTTGATTTCCAACATCTGAAATTTCTATTTCCAATAGTTAAAGAACCAGAACAATTAACATTAAAATTATCACCTATTCCATTATCTAAAAATGATAAAGCAACCCCCATCTTAATTACAGAACCAGGAGGATATAAACCATTTATAATTTTATTTGTAAATGGATGGTTAAAATCATTTCTCATTTCATTCCATTCTTTTACAGAAATACCTCTTGCAAAAATATTATTATCAAATTCTGGGAAAGATGCAGAGGCTAATAATTCTCCATTATTTACGTCCATAACAACAACTGCTCCACTTTTTCCTGTAAAAATATCTTGAATATATTTTTGTAGATTTATATCTAAAGATATTCGGATGTTATTATCAATCGAGGCTGCTTTTTCATTTAGTACTTCAATTTCTTTATTTAAAGCATTTACTTTTACATCTTTATAACCCATTTCTCCTTGGAGTTTTGTGTTATAAAATTTCTCTAAACCATTTTTCCCAATGATTCCATTGTATGAAGATAATGCGTTATTTAAAATATCAAGTTTTGAAGCTTTTCCAACATAACCTATAATATGAGAAGCTATTTCTTTTTGAGGATAAGCTCTTTTTGTTGTTGATTCAACTTTTACATCTTCTTTAGAAGATAAAATTGTATATTTTGGAAAAAATTCTTGATAAGAAATATAATCAATAACTTTTATAAATTCATGATTGTATGCAGAATCAGCTCTTTTATATTCTCTTATTAATTTATCTCTTTCGTATTGGGGAAAATATTTTATTATTGAATCAATTATTTGTTCTAATTTTTCTTTATTTTTATAAGAACTTAAATGAGGTCTTACTAAAACTGCAAATCCCATTTCATTAATTGCTAATTTTTCACCATTTCTATCTTCAATCATCCCACGAATAGGTATTTTATCAACTCTTTTTATATAATTATTTTTTGATAACTCTTCATAATATGTATTTGATTTGATAGTTAAAAAATAGACTCTTGATAGTAAAGTTATAAAAATACCTAATATTATTAAAAAAATAAGTGTTAATCTTATGTTCAAAGAAATACTCCAAAAAATATTAAATCAATAAGTATATTTGCAAATATTGTAATTATCATGGTTTCATTTAGTCCAAAAATTACAGACCAAATAATTAATAAACCAATATAAAAAATTAGTATATAAATATAACTACTAGATAAGTTGTCATAAGAGTAATTTTCGTCTTTTGGTAAAATAAATATATATAAAAAAAGTGATAATAAACTTAATGTAAAAGGTTTTAAGCCCGTATTTATTTCAATAAATAAAAATGCAATTACAACAAAAGCTAATGAATATAAATATCTTTCTTTAAGACATCTATAAAAAATTGTAAATAAAATACCTGCAAACATAACTAACAAAAAATGTATCGAAGAAATTGTATTAACCATAACGGCTAGAGTTAGTACGATAAATAAAAAAATTGGATTATCTAAATTGCTTTTTGTCATATAAATTTGATGCTTTACTTTTGATTATTTTAAGATTATAGTATAAAAAATCTTATAGCAATATCAAAGCTAATTTAAGGTTTTCCTTTTAATCTTTCATCTAGTTTATTTTTATTATTTGATAAATCATAAATAAAAGAAAATATCTCTGCAACAGCTTTATACATGGAATCTGGAATTTCTTTATCTATATCAATCTGAGATAAAAGCTCAATTAAATCTTCATCCTTTTTAATTGGAATATTATTCTCTTTTGCAATTTTAATAATATTTGATGCAGTTTCACCTTTTCCTTTTGCTGTTATTTTTGGAGCATTATCTTTGTCAATATCATATTTTAATGCAACGGCTTTTTGAACATTATTTTTATTTATATTTTCTTGCATTTTATACCCTTATATCTACACCAGAATTCAGATTAGAATTTTGTTTGTAACCATTATTTATATAAGCCTGAACTGGTTTGTCTTTTGATTCATTTTCATCTTTTAAATCTAAAAGTTTTATATTTACAGGAATTAAATGAACATTATTTAATGCAATTTTTAGTTGTTGCATATTATCTTTTAAAGCTGTTTTAAAATGTTCTCTTTGGGCATAAACTGTTAAATCGAGTTTATTTTTATCATATAAAGCTAACATCAAATCAACTTTTCCAAAATCTTTTAAGGTAAGATTAATTTGACAATAAAATTTATTTTCATCAGCTTTTTTCATAGAAATATTTCCATCTTCAAGCATATCCCAAAGAAAAGGAAGATAAACACAATTTGAGTTTGAACTAAGTGTTAGAAGTTGTTGATAATCAATTTGAGTTAATAATTTATCAACTTGTTTTCCTATTTCTTGTGACTTTGAATCAGTTTTAGAAGCTAATTCCTCTTGTATTTTAAGTAAAACAGTTTTTATATCTTCTGTAATTTTAGGCTCACCTTTTGGATTATTAACCATATCTTGAATTAAATGTTCAACTTTATCTACTAATTTTGTTAAATTATTTTGCAGATTTGCATTAGTTGGGTTTAATAATTCTAAATTTTCTTTTAATGTGGTTAAAAGTGGAGTTAAATTTGATGTAAAATTATTTGAAAAGGTACTTAAATTATTTGTTGACATTAAATTTTGTAAATTTTCACCTTTTGAAAATAAATCAGGCATTTTTAATAGATTATCAATTATTGGTAAAATATTTTTATTTTGTAAAGTAGGATTTTGTAATATATCATTTTTTATTTGGAGTAATAAATCTTTAGTTTGCACATTTATTCCATCTTTTAGCTGAATATTTTGCATGGGAGTTTGAATACTTTTATCCATAGGAATACTATTTTCTATTTTTGATTCAACTAATGCTGCATTATTTACAATAGTTTTTAGCTGATTTGTAAGATTTGATAAATTTTGTGTTTGTGTTGGAGTTAAAGAAGAATTTAAATTTTGTAAAGCTGTTGTTAAAGATTTTAAATTAGCTCCAAATTCTGTATTTTGACTTGTCGCTTGATTCTGTGGGGTTTGTAAAAGTTTATTAAGTAAGTCATTTACCTGTTTTGCTTGAGGTGTATTAATATCTTTTACTAAATTTTGTATTTGAGTTAATATATTTTCTAATTTTGTATTTGTTGGTGTTGCCAGTTTAGATTCCAAAAAAACACCTGAATTTTTTAGTTGCTCTTTTAAAGTATTTGCATCCATATCTTTTATATTTTTTAAAAAGTTTTCTATTAAAGGTTTGAATTTTTGTAAACTTTCATCTTGTGAAATATTTTCAAGAAGTGAAGTTAAGTTGTTTGAAACAGCTCCTAAATCTTTAAAAACTGTTGAATTTTTTAAAATATTTTCTATTGTTGTATTTGATTTTGTACCATTTTTTAGACCATCAAATAAATCTTTTAAAACATCATTTACTGAACCTGTATTATTTTTAACTAATTGTTCTAATATTTTTGAATCTGCTTCTTTTAAGACTTCTTTTAAAACCTTATTGTCATTTGGTAAAAGTATATTTAATAGTGGATTATTTGATACTAACATATAAAAGTATAACATATCTAAATATTTTCTACACACTTTTTTGGTTATACTTTTTTTATGAAAAGAAGAAACTTTATAAAATTTACAACAATTAGTGCTATTTTATTTTCTACAAATATCTCAATAGCCAAAAATATACCTAATAAAACTTTATTAGTTTTAGATGAAGTTTTAAACATAATATTTCCAAAAACTTCCACGATGCCAAGTGCAAAAGAGTTTAAAGCTTTGGAATATTTAATAAAAAATATTTCCCATAAAACTTTTGAAGATGAAGATAAAACTCTAATTTTAGATGGAACAAAAGATTTTATAGGTAGTTTTCCTGAGTTTTTAACTTTAAATAATAATGAAAAAAAAGAGTTGATTTTTGAAATCATTAAAAATAGTGCTTATGCAAAATCTTGGGTTTCAAAAATCACTTATTATGGAATTGAAGCAATGTTAAGTGACTCAATTTATGGTGGAAATTTCAACCAAATAGCTTGGAGTAGTGTAAATCATGCAGTTGGAATTCCAAGACCTTTAAAAACTTATGGACAAAAAATATGATATACGATGTTTGTGTAGTTGGAAGTGGAGCAGGGGCTGGTCCTATTATTTATGAATTAAGTCGAGCTGGATTAAAAGTTTGTGTTTTGGAAAAAGGTGATATTTACAATGAAAAAGATTTTTCAAAAGATGAAATATTGGTGCGAAAAGCTATTTATACACCAAATTTAAAAGATGAATATCACACTATTGAAGAGTTTGTAGATGGTTCTTGGCAAAAATTTCCAACCTATGAAACTGGTTGGAGTTTTTGGAATGGCTCACTTCTTGGAGGCTCTTCAAACTTTATGAGTGGATTTTTTCACAGACTTAAACCAAATGACTTTAAATTAGCTTCAACTTATGGAGTTCCTAAAAATTCAAATATTGTTGATTGGGCGATAAGTTATGATGAACTTGAGCCATATTATGCAAAAGTAGAAGAGCTTGTTGGAGTTTCAGGAGAAGTTCAAAAGTACGAGTTTTCAGAGCCAAGAAGCACAAAAGAGTTTCCATATCCAGCTTTATCAGAGAATAAAATAGTGGATTTAATAGATAATTCTTGTAAAGAACTTGGTTTTAAATCAATAAAAACTCCAAGGGCAATAATCTCAAAACAAAAAAATCATAGAAATCCTTGTTATTATTCAAATTATTGTGGTTCATATCCATGTTCAAGTGGAGCAAAAGGAAGTTCAAGGGCTAGTTTAATAAAAGATGCACTTTTAACAAATAATGTAACAATAATTCCAAATGCAAATGTCATAAAACTAAACACAGATAAAAACAAAAAAATAAAAAGTGCTACATATCTTTCACTTGATGGTAATAAAAAAGAAATTCAAGCAAAACTTTTTGTAGTTGCTGCTCAGGCGGTTGAGACTTCAAGACTTTTATTAAACTCAAAGGATGAGAATTTTCCAAATGGTGTAGCAAATAATAGTGGAAATGTAGGGAAAAACTTTCTTTCAAGTAGTGGTGGAATCGTAAGTGCCACTTTTGATGAAACAAATATGAATTTAAAAGATTTATTAGAATCAGGTCTTTTTGTAAATAGATCGTTGATGGATTGGTATTTTACTAAAGAGTTCAAAGGTGGAACCATAGATGTACTTTTTGAACATGCAAATCCAATAAGAAGGGCTTCATTTTTATGCTTGAATGGAAGTGACTTAATAATAGGTGAAGAGTTACAAAATAAAATCTTTGAAATTTTTACAAAAACAAGAACTTTAAATATAGAAATTTTCACAGATTGGACACCAAATGATGATTCATTTATAAGTGTTGATGAAAAATATAAAGATAAATATGGAATTCCCGTTGCAAATATTAGAATT
>JAQVLW010000062.1 GCA_028703945.1 Aliarcobacter sp.
CTGGACTTGTAAAGTTTTCACTTGCAATCATCTCTAAATGATTTGTTTGTCTTTTTAATTCATTCTCTATTATGTCAAATACTTCTTTATCTGCTTCTTCTAAGTTCGCGTTTGTTATGTATGTCATTTTTGTGTCCTAAATGTTATAAATTATTATATTTCTTGATCATCATGAAGATTGATTTCATTTTTAATTGGTTTCATTGCTGGGAAAAGTAATACATCTCTAATTGAATGCTCATTTGTAAGCATCATTACTAATCTATCAATTCCTATTCCTTGACCAGCTGTTGGAGCCATTCCATAAGATAAAGCATTTACAAAATCTTCATCCATTTCATGTGCTTCATCATCTCCACCACACTCTTTTGCAGCCATTTGACCTTCAAATCTCTGAAGTTGATCAATGGGGTCATTTAACTCTGAAAATGCATTTGCAATCTCTTTCCCCGCAATAAATAATTCAAATCTATCAGTTAAATGAGGTTTTTCATCATTTCTTCTAGCAAGTGGAGAAATTTCAACTGGGTATTCTGTGATAAATGTTGGATTAATAAGTTTTGCTTCAACATATTCATCAAATAACTCACCTTGAAGTTGTCCAATATTCATTTTATCATTTACATCTAATTTTTTTTCTCTCATAAATGCAATAATTTTATCTTTATCTTCAACAATATCAGCTGGAACTCCACCAATTTGTACTAAAGATTGAATTAAAGGAATTTCAGTAAAGTTACTGAAATCTATTTTTAGTTCTCCATAAGGTAAAACAGTTGGTAACTCTAAATGTTCAAATAAATATTCAAAATATTCTTTTGTTAAAACAATCAAATCTTTATAAGTTTTATAAGCCCAATAAAATTCAATAGAAGTAAATTCAGGATTATGAGTTGCATCCATTCCTTCATTTCTAAAACATCTATTTATTTCAAATACAGCTTCAAAACCACCAACAATACATCTTTTTAGATATAACTCAGGTGCAATTCTTAAAAATCTATCAATTCCTAAAGCATTATGATGAGTAACAAATGGTTTAGCATTCGCTCCACCTGCAATTGGATGCATCATTGGAGTTTCTACTTCTAAAAATCCTTTATTTTCAAAGAATCTTCTTGTTAAACTTATTACTTTTGATCTAATATGAAAAGTTTTTCTTACTTCAGAATTCATAATTAAATCTAAGTATCTTTGTCTATATCTTAACTCTTTATCTTGAATACCATGAAATTTTTCAGGAAGTGGAGAAATTGCTTTTGTTAGAAGTTTTAAACCATCTGCATGAAGCGAAAGTTCGCCTTGTCCTGTTACAAATGGATAACCAGAAACTTCTATGATATCTCCAACTTCTATATTTTTTTTAAATATATCGTTATAAAAACCTTCAGGTAAATTATCCCTTGCAACATAAATTTGAAGCATTCCACTTTCATCTTCGATTTTTAAGAAACTAGCTTTTCCCATTAGTCTAAAAAGTTTAATTCTTCCAGCAACAATGTAACTTCTATTTTCATCTCTTTTTTCTTCTGTATGAAGAATATCACTATTTACATTTAAATATTTTGCAATTGTACAATTTCTTGAACATTCGTTTGCATAAGGATTAATTCCTACTTCTCTTAGTTTCTCAGCTTTTTCAATTCTTTGTTGTATATATGTATTTTCAAACAATATTAAATCCCTTAATTAATTTTCTTGTGGTTTATTAGCAATACTTCTTAGTTTTTCTTTTGTACTGTTAATCTCTTCTTTTGTTGTATTTTTTGTATCTTCTATTTTTTCTTTAATAGTATCTACAACTTCTTCTTCAACAGCTTCTTTTACAGTATCTGTAGTAGTTTGAATATTTTCTTTTATATTATTTTTTGTATCTTCTATAACTTCAGAAGCTTTTGTTGTATCTATTACTTTATTAACATTTGTTGTAATTGCAGTTGTATCAAGTTTTATGATAAATGAACCAGTGCTTATTAAATGTGGCATCATAAATGAGCTCTCAAATTTTTCATCCATTACTTTTTTAAAAGATTGAACTTGATATAAAGCGTAAGTAATAACTGAAAATATCAAAAATACTTTTGATGCTCCAAATATAAATCCAAAAATTCTATCAACAACACCTAATCCACTTGCAGAAAAAATCTTGCTAACAATAATTCCAGCTGTGTAAACCACAATCCAAACAGCAACTAAAGCAGTTATAAATCCAATTAATTTTATGGTTGCTGGATTATCTAAAACTAAAATTGGAGCTAATAAATCACCTGTTTCTTTTGAAATTCTTGAGGCTACAAAAATTGCACCAATAATTCCAATAATTCCAAATACTTCTTTTATTAATCCTCTAAATAAACCTTTTAGTCCTAATATTAGAGTAATAGTTATAATAATTAAATCAAAAATAGAAAAATCTTGCATAAAGTCCCTTTTCTTATAATTCGTGCATTATATCTAATCTTTACAAAATCGAAGTTTAATTAAAATCGATAATAAAGTTAAGTCCAGAATAATTTTTATTTTTATAATCATAAGTTACATTTTGAATATCGATTTTATAACCAAGATTTTGAACAAAAAACTCATTTACAATATAAAGCCCAAGTCCGATTCCAAAAGCCTGATGTTTAGTTGTAAAATATGGTTCTAGAATCTTCGAAATAATATTTTTATCAATACCATTTCCTGAATCTTTTATTTGTAAAATATTGTTTTTAAATTCTATAAATATAAATCTATCCTCAATATTTTCAACAGTTATTAATGCATGAACTGAATTATCTAAAATATTTAAAATAGCTTGGGAAAAATCATTTTTATTACTGTCTAAAATTATGTCACTATCATAAATAAATTGACATTCTATTGAATTTTTTTCTAAAATTGAATTCATAAATTTTTTTGTATTTTCAAGAGCTTCAATTAATGAAAATTTGGTTGAATTATTATCTGTATTAAAGAAATTTGTAAAATTATCAATGGTTGTAGATAATTTATTTGTATTATTTATTATTCCATCACATGATAAATTGAACTCATTATCATCAAGAATATTTAATTCTTTTTGAAGTTTCATTCCACTTGTAATTGTACTTATAACACTTAATGGTTGTCGCCATTGATGAGCAATATTTTTTAAAGTATCTGTAATGGCAGCTATTTTTGATTGTTGAAAAAGTATTCTATCTTTTTCTTTGTTTGCTTCAATTTGTTCTATTTCTTGAGTTATATCTGTTAATGTTGCTATTATAAACTCTTCATTTTTGACTATTGAACATTTTATAGAAAAGTGCCTGATTTTATCTTGCATATTTTTTATAGCAACTCTAAAATTTTTATCTGGATTTGCTAAAATATATTCAGCCCAATTTTTTCCATTATAATATTTTTCAATAATATAAATATCATCTTGCATATCTATAAAAGTACTACAAATACATTTGTATGTTTTTTTAAAACTTTCTAGATCTTTTGTGTTTATAAAAAAATCATATAATCTTTGGTTTGCATCAATAATTTCATTTCCAAGGGTTATTACAATAATATTTTCTTGAGAATTAAGAATAGCTTCTTTCTTATTCTCTTGAATTTTTAGTAACCTTAAATAACTAGTATAAAGATAAATTAAAAATAAGAAAAGCATTATAATTAAAACTATCGCTGAAATCATAATGGTTTGAATTTTAAAAGATTCCACAATTCGAATATCTATATCATTTAATTTTACAAAATTTAAAATATATCCTAATCTTTCATTTTTATTATTATAAAGATCAAATTTTGAAATTAAATAGTTATTTTCTATGATATAGTTATTGATTTTAAGATATTTTTCAATTTTATTTCGTTGTAAATAAGTGATTAATTCTTTATTTACATTTACATTTGCAACATAATAGTCATCAATAAATATTTTACTAAATGGAAGTTGGATTATCTCATTATACTTTTTGTCTGCAATTATTACAGAATCAATTTTATTTTCTTTTAAATCATTTGCAATAGAATTAAATTGACCAATAATTTCTAACGCTCCTAAAAAATTATTTTCCTCATCAATTATAGGTGCTCTAGCTTTTATAGTCATTGAATATAATCCAACACTAATAGAAGTAGAAACTTTTTTATCTTCTACAAAATTTTTTAAATCTTTTCTAAAAAAAAGATTATCACCTTTTTTATCAGTCCAAGAACGATATATACTATTTCCTTCTTTATCTATAATTTGAATCCAGATATTTTTGAATTTTGTATTATCTTTTATTTGCTGTGAAATATCGTTGTAGTTAAATTTATCATATTCTTGAGTAGCCATTAATTTATGTAATTCATAATCTTTTACCAATGATAAAGCTATGGCTAATGTTGTATTTATTTTATTATCTAAAAATTTTTCAGTTAATTTTAGAATATTTGTATTTGTTAAATTGTAAGTAGAATCTAATAGAATTTTTTGTTTATCTAAGATGTAATAATAAGTGCCATAAAGGACAAAAATAGTTAGAATTAAAAAAGAGAAAACTGCAATAAAAACATTTCTTTTGGTGTGCATTAATGTAAACTTTTAGTAGATTTATAAGTTTCCATTATACACAAACACAACTTTCTTTCTAATTAATATTTCATTTAGAATTAATAAATTTGTGATAAAATCACACCATGATAAAAAGATACCCAACTAAACAAATATTCGTCGGAAATGTTCCAATTGGTGGTGATGCGCCAATTCCTGTACAATCAATGACATTCACAAAAACATCAGATGTAAAAGCTACTGTTGAACAAATTACAGCTTTACATTTTGCAGGTGCTGATATAGTAAGAGTTGCTGTTCCAAATATGGAAGCAGCATTGGCGTTAAAAGAGATTAAAAAACAAGTTGATTTACCCTTAGTAGCTGATATTCATTTTCATTATAAATTAGCTCTAATTGCTGCTGAAGTGGTAGATTGTATTAGAATTAATCCAGGAAATATTGGAGATAGAAAAAGAGTTCAAGAGGTTGTAAAAGCTTGTCAAGAGCGAAATATACCTATTAGAATTGGAGTAAATTCAGGGTCGCTTGAAAAACAGTTTGAAGATAAATATGGACAAACACCTCAAGGAATGGTGGCGTCAGCTGATTATAATATTAAATATCTTGAAGATTTAGGTTTTACAAATTTAAAAGTTTCTTTAAAAGCTAGCGATGTTCAAAGAACAGTTGAAGCTTATAGAACTTTAAGACCTATGAATAATTATCCCTTTCATTTAGGAGTTACAGAAGCTGGAACGCAGTTTCACTCAACTATAAAATCTTCAATTGCTTTAGGGGCACTTTTACTTGATGGAATTGGTGATACTTTAAGAGTTTCAATGACAGGTGAGCTTGAAGAAGAGATAAAAGTGGGAAAGGCTATCCTAAAAGATGTTGGAATTGCAAAAGAGGGCTTAAATATTGTCTCTTGTCCAACTTGTGGAAGAATTGAAGCTGATTTAGTGAGTGCCGTTAGTGAAATAGAAAAAAGAACAGCCCACATAAAAACTTCTATGGATGTTTCAGTTATGGGTTGCGTCGTAAATGCAATTGGTGAAGCTAAGAGCGCTGATGTTGCAATTGCCTTTGGAAAAGGTAGCGGACTTGTTATGAAAAAAGGTGAGATTATTGCCAAATTATCAGGAGATGCATTAATAAATAGATTTATAGAGGAAGTGGAAATAGAAGCCCAAAAGAGAAAATAATGGATAGCATTTATAGTATAAACATAGAAAGAGCCGTATTAAGTTCTATTTTATTTAACCCTGAAGAGCTTGAAGATGTTTTAGGAGTATTAAAACCTAAAGATTTTTATTTACCAGCACATAAAAAAATATTTGAGGTAATGGTAAAACTTCATAATGATGATATGCCAATTGATGAAGAGTTTATAAGAAAAAGAGTTGATGCAAAAGATGTCGATGACTCTATTTTATTAGAAATTCTATCAGCAAATCCAATTACTAATACTCTAGCATATGTAAGAGAAATTAAAGATGGTTCCGTAAAAAGAGAATTAGCCTCACTAGCAACAACAATAAAAAAAGTTGCCATTGAAGAGGATATGAGTGCAAATGAAGCTCTTGATACTATTCAAGGGGAACTTTATAAAATCTCAACTGACTCTGCAACTTCTGAATTAAAAGATATGCAAACCGTAACCCATGACACACTTTCATATATTGAAAAAATGAAAAAGATGGGGAATAAACATCTAATTGGTGAAACAACAGGATTTGAAGCCCTTGATAGAAGAACAACAGGATTTAATGCAGGAGATTTGATTATTATTGCAGCACGTCCTGCGATGGGGAAATGCCTAGGACGTGGAACAAAAGTAGTGATGTTTGATGGAACTCTAAAAAATGTTGAAAATGTGAAATCAGGCGATAAACTTATGGGTGATGACTCAAAGCCTAGAAATGTTTTATCAATTACTTCAGGAACTGAACAAATGTATTGGGTTCGACAAAATAAAGGTGTTGATTACCGTGTGAATGAATCCCATATATTATCTTTAAAAAGAAGTAGAACGGAAGGTCCTCATAAAAATGCAGATGTATTAAATATAAATATAAAAGAGTTTTTAGAAAAATCACCTAAATTTAAAAATAATTATAAGGGATACAAAGTTTCTGTTGAATTCAAAGAAAAGAAAATGATGATAAATCCATATTTTCTTGGACTTTGGTTGGGAGATGGATCAAGTGCTAAAGTTTCTATTTATACTCAAGATAAAGAAGTAATAATATTTCTAAACGAATATGCTAAACAATTAGATTTAGAAGTTAGAGAATATATTGCTCTAAATAAATGTCCAGAATATTCTATAACTAATAAAAAACAAGTAGATGGTAAAATAGCATTTTCTCTACAAAAATTATTAAGAGATGAAAATCTTTTAGATAATAAACATATCCCAAATAATTATTTAATTAATTCAGAAAAAAATAGACTTGAACTTTTAGCTGGATTAATTGATAGTGATGGGCATTATGATATTAAAGCTAATGGATATGAAATCACACAAAAAGATGAAAATCTAGCTACACAAATAAAATACTTGTGTGATAGTTTAGGTTTTAGAACTTCTTTAATAAAGAAAAAAGCTTCAATTAAAAAAATAAATTTTGAAACAGAAGTTTACAGAGTAAGATTTTTTGGTGATATTGATAAAATACCCGTAAAAATAGAAAGAAAAAAAGCTAAACCTTGGACTTGTAATCGAACTTGGAATCAAACAGGTATAAAAATTGAAAAAGACATAGTAGATGAATATTTTGGTTTTGAAATAGATGGGAATAAACTTTTTTTACTAGAAGATATGACAGTTACTCACAATACAGCACTTGTTTTAAATATGGCTTTAAAAAATGTAGAACAAGGCAAAGGTGTTATTCTTTTCTCCCTAGAAATGCCAGCTGAACAATTGATGCTAAGAATGCTTTCAGCAAAAACATCAATTCCATTGCAAAACCTTAGAAAAGGTGATTTAGATGATCAACAATGGACAAATCTTAGTGGCGCTTTTGATGATTTAAATACAAAAAAACTTTTCGTTGATGATGGTGGAAGTATAAATATTAATCAACTTCGTGCAAGAGTGCGAAAACTTGCTCAAAATGAATCAAATAATATAAAACTTGTAATCATAGATTATCTTCAACTTATGCAAGGAACAGGAAATAAAGATAGACACCAAGAAGTTTCAGATATTTCAAGGGGTTTAAAAATGTTAGCAAGAGAGATGAAAATTCCTATTATTGCCCTTTCTCAGCTAAATAGGGGATTAGAAAATAGACCAGATAAAAGACCTATGTTATCAGATTTAAGAGAATCAGGGGCGATCGAACAAGATGCGGATATTATTATGTTTGTTTACAGAGATGATGTTTATAAAGAAAGAGATGAAGCAAGAAAAGAGAAAGAAGCTAAAGATAAAGGTGAAGATTATAGATCAAAATTTATAAATAAACCAGAAGAAGAAGCGGAAATAATCATTGGAAAACAAAGAAATGGACCAATAGGTACAGTAAAACTTAACTTCCAAAAAGCACTTACAAGATTTGTGGATAAAGAAAATGAGCATAACAACTCTCCCATAGAGATGGTTTTTGAAACAGTTGCTGATACAGAACGAGAAACAAATATTGATATGCCAGATATTTTTTAAATAATATATTATATTATCTTAAGAAATAAATATATATAATCTTTAAAATTACTTTAAGGATTGTTATGAAATCTGCATTTTCACTTTTAGAACTTATATTTGCTATTGTAATTTTAGGGATAGTTGCCTCTTTTGCAATACCAAAATATATTGATACAAAAGATTCAGCTTTAGTTTCAACTATAAAAAGAGACATAAATACAGCTGTATCATCTCTACAAAGTTATTATTTATTAAATCAAAAGATTGAAAAAATTAGTGATGTTTTAACAATCAATGATACAAACTGGACAGTAAGTGATACAAAAATAAGTGATAAGAATTCTTGTTTATATTTAGAAGTTCAAACTTCGCAAAGTGGAAATAAATCTATTGAAGTAGTAGTTGATTCACAAAAAGATACAACTATTTGCAAAAAAATTAAAGAAGCTAAAATACTTACCGCTTCTTATGAACTTTATTGATTTATTATTCTTTTTTTCTTATTCTTAAAAAAGAAGCAAATTTTGGTTTATTATTTTTTGTTAAATCATAATATTTAAAAGTTACAATATCTCCAATTTGAGGTGGATTTTTTCTTTGTATATCTGAAAAACCACCACCTAAATTAAAAATAATCCCATTATTTAATTTAAGTTGTAAACTTTTAAATTCACCATTATTTGAATAGTTTAATCCAATTACTAAGCCCTCATCATCATAAAATTTTTTTACTTTTAAAATATTTTCGCTTCTTCCTGTAAAATATTCTAAGTTGGGATTTTTTAGGATTATTCCTTCTGCTTTTTTATCTAGTAACTCTTTTAAATAAATATTTAAATCAGTTTCATTTTTACAAATTAATTGAGGGATTATTTTTATAATTTTATTGGGATTTTTATCTAACCAAGATTTTATTTTTTCTAATCTTTTATCAAAGTTTCCTTTTTCATTTGGAACTTCAAAGATATTATAAGTTATTTTTTCCCATTTTGATGATGGATTTGTATCTAATACAATATTCTGAATGCTTTCAAAGTCATCTCTTTTTGTCCATAATTCACCATCAAGTTCAAAAGGCGGGAAATCTTTTGTAAACCAACTAGGTGCATAAATTTTATTACCATTTTTACTGAGAAGTTCTTTTCCATTCCAATATGCTCTTATTCCATCAAGTTTTTCACTCATATACCAATTTGTAATATTATGTTTTGAATTATCATAATTTTTTGCTTTTTGAAGTTCTTGAGAATTTAGATAAATAAAAATAAAAAGTAGCATCAATAATTTCATAAAAATCCTTTATAAATAATATTTTATATTATATATAATAGATTCTTAAATATGCTAAAAACATCATAAAACAATAATAAATATTTAGATAGAATAAACAGCTTTTGATAAAGTAGCGATTAGAAAAGGATTTTGATTGAGTAAAGATATTGTATTAAATGAGAATGACAAAAAAATATTAGTAGATTCAATAAGAAGTGTAAATGATTTTCCAAAGCATGGAATTGTTTTTAAAGATATTACAACTTTATTAAATAATAAAGAAGCATTCAAACTTTTGATGAATCATTTAGAGCAAAGATATAAATCTTATAATTTAGATTATGTGGCTGGAATTGACTCACGAGGTTTTATTTTTGGTGCTGCACTTGCCGATAGATTGGGTGTTGGTTTTGTTCCTGTAAGAAAAAAAGGAAAACTTCCAACTACAACTGTTTGTGAAAAATATGAACTTGAATATGGTTTTGATGAAGTTGAAATTCACCTTGATGCTTTTAATAATGAAAAAAATGTAAATGTTTTATTAATAGATGACATAATAGTAAGTGGTGGAACTGCAAATGCAGCAGCTACATTAATTAAAAAATTAGATGTAAATTTAGTAGAAGTATGTTTTTTAATGAATATTCAAATATTAGATGGTGCAAAAAAATTAAGAGAAATAGCTCCTGTTTATTCAGTGTTAGAAATTTAATAATTTAATAAAAAGAGTAAATAAATAAGTAATAACATCGATTTTATCGATGTTGGTAAATATATA
>JAQVLW010000017.1:0-3260 GCA_028703945.1 Aliarcobacter sp.
ACACTTTTGAAATTAGCCTATGATATTGTGTTATCAGTTGGAGTAAATCTTGATATAATTGCAGTTGCAAAAGAGAAAGTTGATGCAAAAGCCCACAGAGCAAAAGGTGCAGCAAAAGATATAATTCACTACAAAACAAAAAATGGTGAGTTTAAAAATCTAAAATTATCAACAAGTGATAAAAGACTTCAATTTGTGCAAAGACAGCGTGATGAAGCCCATAGATTTGTAATCAATTTTCATAAAAAACAAAAAAGAGCAGAAGATAAACAAATATCATTACTGCAAATAAAAGGAATAGGAGAAGTAAAAATCAAAAAGCTTCTTTTATATTTTGGTGAGTTTGAAAAAATCAAAAATGCATCGGTTGAAGAATTAAAAAATGTTTTAAATGAAAAAGATGCAATTATCATATCAAATTATTTTATTACCCCAAAGGATTAATTTTGGCAAAAATCTTATTAAATAAAGAAAATCTATTTCACAATTTTAGAGTTATTGCAGAACAAACAGGTTCAGTTGAAAAGGTCGCTGTTGTATTAAAAGATAACGCTTATGGTCATGGACTTTTTGAAATTGCAACAATGGCAAAAGAATTTGGAATCAAAAAAGCAGTAGTAAAAAGTCTTGATGAAGCTCTTATCATAGAAAAATTATTTGATGATATTGTGATACTTGCACAAAAAGATATTCACACTTATTCACATGCTTTTCACATAGCCGTAAACAGCTTAGATGCTATAAAAAACTTACCTGAAAATATAAAAGTTCATATTAAGGTAGATACGGGTATGCATCGAAATGGAGTAATGCCAAGTGAGCTAGAAGAGGCTTTTTTAGGGCTTTCTAAAAAAAATATCCGAATTACTGGGGTTTTCACACACCATAGAAGTGCAGATGAATTAAGTACCGATTTCTACTGGCAAAAGTCTGTTTTTACTAGGGTAAAAGAGGATGTGAAAAAGATATGTGAAAAACTTTTATTACCTATTCCAGCCTTTCATTCATGCAATTCAGCAGCACTTTTTAGAACATCAAACTTCGATGAAGATTTTGCGAGAGTTGGAATTGCAACTTATGGATATTTAGATAATGCAGGAATTTTTAAATTTCCAAAATTAAAACCTGTTATGTCACTTTGGGCTAATAGATTAGCAACAAGAGAGATAAAAAAAGGACAAAGTGTTGGTTATGGAGGAACATTCACAGCAGACAAAGATATGACTGTTTCTACTTATGATTTAGGTTATGGGGATGGATTTTTAAGACTAAACGAAAGAAACTCTTACACAACACCAAAAGGTTACAAAGTTTTAGGTCGCGTTTCTATGGATAATTTATCTTTAAACACAAAAGATGAAGAAGTTTGTATCTTTGATGATGTAAATGTTTTAGCAAAAGAGCATGATACAATCACTTATGAAATAACGACAACTTTGAGTCCATTTATAAAAAAAGAGATTGTTTAAAATCTCTTTTTTATCGCTTATTTAATAAATTATCATTATTTTCTAGTTTCTCAACATCAAAAAACAAAATTTTTAAAGGAAGTTCTTTATCTTCGTAATAATGATATAAATTCCCCTCTACTACTTCATCTTTTGGATAAATTAAATACAAATTTTCACTTTTATATTTTTTTCCGTAAGCATAAAGCTGATACATATCACTTTGAGAAATGCCTTGATTACTTTTACTTTCACTTAAAATCTTCCATTTAGTATCTATTATAATTTTTCCATCATCTATTACAATATCAGGTTTTAAAGCGAATTTACCTTTTTCATCTTCATAGGCTAAATGATGTTTTTTATCTTGATTTTTGATATTTTTAAATTTGCTATTTTTTTTCAAATAATCATAAACATAACTTTCAAAAAGTAAATTCATATCAAACAGAAGTGCAAACGCAATATCATTTCCCTTATGCGGAGAAAAAGAGTTTTCAAGTAAAAAAGTTTTACACCACAAAAGCACTTGTTCATAATCTTTCATTTGACGATTTAACTTAATTTTTTCAAAATCTGTTTTAATATTGTGTGATATTTTTATTTCATCAAAAACAAATAAAAACTCCCTAATTCTTTGTTGATTTTTGTTTGATTTTGATTTTTTATAAAGATATTCAAGTGTGATTTTTATAAGTCTATTTTCAACTCTATCACTAGTAAACTCTTCATATAGAACAAAAAATCGCTCTTTATGAACACTATTTTGTTTGATTTGCTCTGAGATTTTGAGTTTGCCTTTTAGAAATTTAAGATTTTCTTCTTTTTGAACATAATCGCTTTTTATTCCCTTTTGAACAAGTTTTGCCAACTCTTCCAAAAACATAGAGATAAATATCTCTAAGAGTGGCATTTTTGAAGCTTTTAAATTTGCTGTATTAAAGTTTTTAAAAGGAGATTTTTTAAGAGTTTTAAGCATATTTATTAAAATTTCTTTTAATTTTTGCTCATTAAAATTTTTAATCTTTGGCAAAATTTCTATTGTAGTTCCATCTTTTGTTTGGATAACTCCTACATAGTTTTGAGCTTGTAAAACTTTTCCAAAACCTTTTTTTGTAGTGATTTTTAAATATTGTTCTGTTTCATTTTCAAGAACAAATTTTTCTATTGCTTCAAAAGTTGTTTTTTCAATATAACTATTTTGTTCTTCATTTTTGTATTGAAGAAACTCAAACTCTTTTAATACTATTTGTTTTGCCATTTGAATATTTCAAGTATTAGGATTTTTTCTTTCTCAACTTTATAAATTATTGTATAACCTTGATAAATCATATCTCTATATGCTTTATCTTCAAAATAAAAAGAGGCTCTATATTTCAAAGGGAAATATACCAAATCATTTATTTTTTGATTTAATTCACTTTCAAAATCAACCGCAGCAGATTTTTTATCTTTGGCGATATATCTTAATATGCTAAGAAGTTGCATACTAAATCTTATATCCCTAATAATCATCATCTTTTAATGCCTAACTCTTCACTAAAAAACTTATTCATCAAAATTTCATAATCTTCTTGAGTATGAAATTCACCTTTTTCTATACGACTTTCAGACTCTAAAACTCTTTTTTTTACTTCTTCCACACTACTTAAAACTACACTTTGAGGATAGTTATTTTCATAATCAAAATTTTCATCTTTTATTATCTCAATTTTATGTTCATTTACATAACTATCAACTAAAGCTTTAAATTGTGGAAAAAAATTATCATCAATTTTAAGATTTAATGTTTTCATTTTTTCTCCTTTTATT
>JAQVLW010000017.1:3360-38610 GCA_028703945.1 Aliarcobacter sp.
ACTTTTATCTCTTCATCTGCCCCAATTCTTTTTGATGGCTCAATTAAAGTGATAAGTTCTCCAAAGATTTTTGAGATATTTCCTCTGTTTATTTCGTCGATTATTAGAATGTGATTTTTAATATCTTGATTTTGATTTATATTTACATCCTCAAAAATTTCTTTCCAATCAATCATGCCATTTGACATTCTTCCTAATATTACAGAAGACGCAGCACTCAAACTTTGAAATGAATAATCTTCTTCAAATATAAAAAATTCACTTTCTTCTTTTAGTTTTGCATTTTCTTCAACTTCTTTTCTTAACTTAAAATAATTGTATTGTTCAAATGATGTTGCATAACCTTTTCTCATTTTAGAGCCTTTTAAAACTCTAAAATTATCTTCATCATCTTGTATTAATTCAGCTTGAATATTTAAAGATTTTGCATTCAAAATAAATCTTTTTTTATTGATATTCGATGAACTATTTACTATTAAAAACTCTTCTAATGATTTCTTTGATAATTTTTTAAAGATACCATCAGAAATAGCATAAATCATCTCTGTACCATCTTCATTGCCTTCTTTACCAACAGGAATTGCTTTTATTCCTTCAACAAACTCTTCATATCCATAACTTTGATGAAATGTTACAAACTCTATTTGCCCAGCTTTTTTATACTCTTCAAATTTGTCTTTTAAAGCTGTTCTATCATCTTTATTTTGTTGAAAAAAGTCATTATCAATAATCTCTAAAGCTTTATTAATAGTATTAAATGTTTTTCCAGTTCCTGGAGGTCCGAAAAGAATTTGGTTTAGTGGTTGGTTTAAATTAGTATTTTTTGACATATTTTCCTCTTTTAAAACTGATAATACATATTCATAAAGTTTTGTATTATTATTGAGTGTATAATTAACTGTTGCTGATTTCAATCCGTGTTTTACTAAATTATCGTAACTTAAGGACTTAGCTATATCTTCATCAAATTTTTTTACAAGTTTTAAATCGATACTTTTATCATTTTCATTTATTTTAACTACTTTCATTAAATATTCAATTCTAAAAACAGTTTTTGAAATATATACTAAAACTAAGTCTCCTAAATCTACATTTATACTTTTATTCCAATTTTTATAACCTTTTTCTTGTTCAATAATTGGTCGAACATCTCCCCAATCACCTTTTGGATTATGAGTTAAAACAATAATTTTTTCATTTAATAAATTTATATTTTTTCCTTATCCAAACTCACATCCTCAAAAACAAACTCTTTCCCAAACTCCAAACAATAATCCACAAACATTCCAAAATATTTCTCAACCTCATCTTTATCATATCCAGCCAAAGAAATCACAACTTTTCTTTTATCTCCTATGATTTTAGGAAGTGAAGATAAATCAATATTTTCAGGGATTTTTTGCATAATATCTATTAGGTCGTTTTCGCTTGTATTTATTGTCATTACTCGTCTGTATTTTTCAATATTCGATTTTAGATATAGATTATCAAGGGCTTCTATAACCATAGCTTGGCTCATTGATGGGAAACCTGGTGTGAAGAAGAATCTATCTTCTAGATAAAATCCTGCTACATTATTTACTACATTTGTAAGAAGTTTTGCATTTATTGGCAAATATGCCATATTTATTCTGTGAGGATAAGCTTCTTCTGCAAACTGATTTATTATTCTATTTTTTGCTTCTTTATGAAACTCCATTTTTCCATCACGAAAAACTTTTCCTGCTACAACTCTTGTATAATCATCAGGAGTTGCACCAATTCCACCAAAACAAAACATTACAGAGTTTGGGTCAGATTTTATTAGATTAAAGATATTTTCCATAAGATTTGTGTCATCGTTTATGACAAAAGAGGCTTTTTGTTCCCAACCTCTACTTAAAAGTTGTTGGTTCAAAAATGTAAAATGGGCATCTTTGCGACGCCCATTTAAAAGTTCAGTTCCAATAATTACGCTATAAAAATTTGGTTTTTCTAACATAATTTAGATTTTAGATTGGATATATTCATCCATTTCATTTACAATTTTTTCAATTGTTCTTTCGCCATTTATTTTTTTTAATAAATCTTTTTTTGTATAAAACTCTTGAATTTGCTCCAACGGTTCAACATAAACTTTCATTCTATTATTAAACACTTCAACATTATCATCACTACCACGTGAACGTCCCAAAACTCTATCTCGTGCTACTTCTTCGCAAACTACTACTTCAATGCAGTTCACTAATACAACTTCCCTATCATTTGCCAAATATTTATCAAGTTCAGTCATTTGCTCCAAACTTCTTGGGTATCCATCGATGATGATTACATCAGTTGGTGCATTTTTAATAGCTGTTAAAATCGTCTCAATAGCAATATCAATTGGTACTATATTTCCAGCACTTATATAAGTATTGATTATTTCACCTCTTTGGCTTCCGCTTGAAACTTCCGCTCTAAACATATCTCCAGTTGAATAATGAGTAATATTATTATGTTTTGCAGCAATTAGCTCTGCATCCGTAGTTTTACCGCTTCCAGGTGCTCCAATAATTAAAAATAATTTTTTCATTTATGCCCTTAGTTGTATTTAAAAGACGTAATTGTATCAAAAATCATTTAAATTCTTTATGTAGTATTAGAACCTTATGTATTATTAAAAGCTTTTTATATACAATACGAAAAAACTAAGGAAACGAAATATGAATTTAATGCTATTTGGAGCACCTGGTGCTGGTAAAGGGACACAAGCAAAGTTTTTAATTGAAAAATATAACATTCCACAAATCTCAACAGGTGATATTTTAAGAGCAGCTATTGTTGATAAAACAGATATGGGAATGGAAGCAAAAAAATTTATGGATGAGGGGAAATTAGTTCCTGATTCAACTATTATTGGTATTATCAAAGACCGACTTGCAGAGTCTGATTGCAAAGATGGTTTTATCCTTGATGGATTTCCTAGAACTCTAGCTCAGGCAGAAGCTTTAAATGAATTAATGGCAAATATGGGAATCTCTTTAGATAAAGTAATCTCTTTAAATGTTCCTGATGAATTAATCGTTGGAAGAATTACAGGAAGAAGAGTATGTGCTAGTTGTGGAGCATCTTTCCATGTGGAATTCAATCCATCTAAAAAAGAATCTAACTGTGACTATTGTGATGGTGAATTAATTATCAGAAAAGACGACAATGCTGAAACTGTTATTAGCAGACTAAACGCATACCACGAGCAAACAATGCCACTTATTGATTTTTATACAAAAATGGGTGTATTTGTAGAACTTGATGGAACAAAAGATGTATCAGAAGTTACAGCTGATATGATGGCTTCACTTTCGTAAATCATTTTTTTATATTTATAAAAACAAAAAATGGCAACTATTTGAAATAGTTGCCATTTTTTTATAGATTATCAAAAAATATTTAACCTTGCATTCCAGCAGTTGAACTACTTTTTTTACTTTTACAGGCAAATTGATTTTTTGCTACAACAATCTCTTTTTGTTTCTCTTTTCTTCGTTGGTCTTTTTCAACAAAAATTTTCTTTTTTATAAATGGGTCAAGTTCTGTGTAATACATAACAGCTGAGTAAGTTCCCGGAGTTGGCGTGAAAACCTGAGCTTGTTCTGGATTCATTTTTAACTCATGGGTTGTAAATTGTTTTAACTCATGCATATGCTTTTCTTCACATCCAGGATGTGCTGCAATTAGATAATATGTTAAGAACTGTTTTTTCCCTGATTCTTTATTTAGTTTGTCATACATAGCTTTAAAATCAATAAGTGTTTGCTTCCCTGGTTTTCCCATATGATGAAGTACTTCGTCGTTTGTATGCTCAGGAGCCACTTTCATTTGACCCGAAATATGATGATCTACCATTTCTTTTAAATACTCATATCCATGTTTTTTATCAGCAGTGATTAAATCATATCTTACTCCTGAAGCCACGAATGCTTTTTTAATTCCAGGAATTGCTCTTATATCTTTTAGAAGTTGAATATTTCTACTATGGTCAACTTTCATAGTTTTGCAAAGCCTATGGGCATCTACACATCTTTTATTTTCGATACAAGTTCCTAAACTCTCTTTTTTAACACACTCAAATCCATACATATTTGCTGTTGGTCCACCAACATCTGAAATAATTCCTTTAAAATCTTTCAGTGTTGTAAAATGTTTTGCTTCTTGTAAAATATTTGCTTCACTTCTTGTTCTTATGGTTCTTCCTTGATGGGCAGCAATCGCACAAAAATTACACTCTCCCCAACATCCGTGGTGTGTCATAATTGAGAATTTAATAGTTTCAAGACATTTAACTTTTCCATCTTTTGTATTATATGGATGAGCATCTCTTTGATATGGAAAAGATGCCATTTTATCCATTTCTTCTTCTTTCATATGACGACTTGGTGGATTTTGTATTAAATATCTTCCATCTACTTCTTGACAAAGACCTTTTGAATAAATAGGATCATTATTATCATAAAAAATTTTGAATAAATCTATATATTTTTCTTTTTCATCTAAGCACTCTTTGTGAGAAGGTATTTGAATATATTCAACAACTGGCTCTTTTGAAATGTAACAAAGTCCTTTTATAGTTCGTGGATCTTTTCCATCTTTTAGATAATTTCCCAAATCTATAATAGCTTGTTCACCCATACCATAGACCATATAATCAGCTTTTGTATCAAATAATATCGGTTTTCTAAGTTTATCTGACCAATAATCATAATGAGTAAGTCTTCGCAAACTTGCTTCAATTCCTCCAAGAACAATAGGAACAGTATTTTTAAAATATCTTCTTATTAGATTTGTATAAACTAAAGTTGCCCTATCTGGTCTTTTATCGTTTTTTCCACCTGGTGTATAGTCATCTGTACTTCGATATCTTTTAGTAGCTGTATAGTTTGAAACCATAGAATCGATACTTCCACCACTTACTCCCCAAAAAAGTTTTGGCTCACCCATTCTATTTATATCTACATCACTATTTACATCTGGCTGACCGATAATTCCTACGCGAAGACCCATATCTTCAAGAATTCTTCCAACAACTGCAATTCCCATAAAAGGAGAATCAATATAGGCATCTCCGGTGATTAAAACAACATCAAGTTCATCCCAACCTCGTTGTTTCATCTCTTCTTTAGTTGTAGGTAAAAATTTATTCGGTTTATTCATATTACTCATTTTTCTTCTTTAAATATATTAGTTTTCTTGTATTGTGCCCAAATATATTTTAACCCCTACTATGGAAAAATTTATATTCTTTTTGTTAGATTTTCATCTATTTTTTTAATATCTAAAACCATTGCAACTTTAGAATTTTCAAAATCATTTATTTCAACAATACTTTCAACTAAAGTTCCAGTTCCTAAAAAATGGTTTTGAATATGTTGAATAGATTTTTCTTCCACCACACTTACAGTTTCTAAAGAAGATACTAAAATCCCAACATAATGTTCAATATTATCTTTATCATATTCAACTAAAATAATATTTGTAAGTTTTTCATTTGTGATTTCTTCATTTACAAAATCTCTTATATCTAAAACCGATACTAACTTATCTTTATGTAAAACCATTCCTTTAAAATGGTTCTTTTTATCCATATCAATTGATGTTTGTAACTCTTCAATTCCTATTGACTCTATTACATTTTTTGCATTTACAGCCAATAATTTCTTCCCTAAACAAAAAGTTGCTAACTCTACACTTGTAGGCGTATATTTTGATTTAGATGTAGTTAAAAATTTTGATATTGAATTATTTAAAAATACATTACTCTCTTTTTTTCCAATAGAAATAAATACAAAACATAAAACATCATTTTTATAATCATCCACCCTACTTTTATACTCTCTATACCCATTTGAACATTTAACTCCAACTGCATAATAATTATTATCCATCTCAATAATTTGGCTTGATTGTTGGGCATTTTTTAAAGTAAAAAATTTATCTTCTAAATTTAAATAACTATCTACTTCAAAACTACTATTTGTTGATGAGATAATTTGTTTATCTTTATTTGCAAAAATTGCAAAAACACCTGATATTTTATTTCCATCGGTATCTTTTGGCAAACACTCATCAAGCATTGAGTTAAATTGTGGAGTTGAATCAAATACAACCGCAATTCCACCTGTAATTTTCTTTTCATCATTAAAAGACCTAATTGCACTACTATAAATATATGTTGATTCATTATTATAAAGGGCAGATTTCTCAAATTTCGAAACGCTATATTTTGAAGTATCACTTAATCTTAGAGTTTTTTCAACCCATTCTTGAGTTAATATTTTTCCAATTAAATATTCATAATTTTTATTTGATACTGCAATTACTTTTGCATTTTTATCAAAAACTAAAATATTTGTATAAACTGTGTATAAACCATTTATACAGTGTAAAATACTAGTTATTTCCTCTTTTTTATCAGGCAAACTATTATAATCATCAAAAGCTTCTCTAAAATATGAAGTTAATGCCCACCATCTACAATCATTCGCTCTTTCATATAAATTTCTATCCATAATATCAATAGCCAATGAAGACAAAAATTGACTATCTTTTAATATTGAAGAAATGATCGTTTGATTTAAGTTACTAAGTGATGAATTTGCTTTATTTCCAGTAACACCAATCTCATTTAAAAGTGATTTAGAAAACTCTCTATTTACAGAATTTAGTTTACTTTGAGCAATATTTCCATTCCAGATTACTCGACCTAAATTATCTTGAATAGTTTTACTTTTATAAAAAACATCTTTTAACTCTTTTGAGAAATGTTGTTCATTATCCATCATAGAGTTTATAATATTGAAATCTACATTTAAAGAGTTTAACTCATCACTTAAAAAAGCATAATCTAAAGGAATCATTATATGTCCGTACCATTTAAGTCCATAAAATCCTTGATAACCCTTTGTTTTACAAGTTTTTGCTAAATAATCTCTACCTTTAAATGATACTATTTTATAATTCTCATTTAAAACTATTGGTAAATTTACCCCTAAATCAATATGTTCTTTGTCACTACTTGCAATTACAAAACCATCTTCATCCAAAATAGTTAAACACTCTTTATTTTTGGGGTCAACTAGATTATTGAAAATTTCTTTCATTTCATCTTTAAACCTAAAACAAAGCGCTAAAACACCCAAATTATCTGAAGTTGAATCATTTGTTTTTGTAACTTTATATGAATAAACAAGTGATTTATTATATTGAGGAATAAAATCATGATATTTATATGTTTCAACATAATCATCATTTGAATTTAATACTTTTTGTATAAATGATGTTTCAACTTTTTCAGTTTTTATATCATCGTTTAACCGAACCATTATTTTTCCATTAACATCTAATAAAACAATATCAAAATAAATAGAATACTTAGAAACATATTCTTTAAATCTTTTTTGAATATTTTGTCTTAAAATTAAACTTTCATCATTATATTTTGAAACATAAGTTTGTATAAAAATTCTAATATCATTATCAGTTGCAAGAAATCCAATATCAGCAGTTCGTTCAAACAAATTTCTAATAAGTACATCAATTGCTACACTTGATTTAAATTTCATCTCTTGAGTAACTTTTTTAATTTGTTGTTCACTTAAATGATTTAATAAAATTGAAGTTAAATTTAAAAAATTCTCTTTTGTTTTTCCAATATCAATATTTATATCACCAAGCTGACCTAAAAGTGCTAACATATCCCATGAAGAGCTTAATCTTCCTAACTCATCTTTATATTTATCTACATCTTCAATGTATTTAATGATAGGATATAACTCTTTTTTTACATTTATACCTTTATAATTTACTATATCTTTTAACATTTTATTATTTCCTAAATCTTTAAATAGTCTAGATTAAATTATATATGTTAAATTTTATTAAATATATATACTATTGTATAAAAAGTAGTCTTTTAATTAAAATAATTTTTTTGTGTATTTATTCTGAGAGGTGTTGTGTAAAATCGAGTATATTTAATTGCCAAAGATCAACAAAAATATCATCTTCAATAGCACTAATATTTAAATTCTTAGTAAGTGAGGTAATAAAATCTTGTTTATCATCTTTAGAAAATAATAATTTTTTAATATTTTTATCTTTTGTATATTCATTTAATTGTTGGACTTCTGCAACATTTAAATTCTTTTTCTCTCTAAAAACTGTAGTTATTCCAAATCTTTTTGCAAAATACTCCCAAAAATCGTCAAAAACATAAATATATTGAACTTCACAACTATTTAATTTTTCTTTGATTTTTAAAAAAGTTTGGTCGATTTCATCAAGAAATTTTTCATAATTTTCTTTATAATAACTCTCTTTACTTTTATCATATTCTATAAAAGTATCATAAATATTTTTTGCAACAGCTCTCAAATTGAGTGGATCCGTCCAAACATAAGGATTGTTTCTTATTTTTTTTATATTTGAAGAAATATCAACTACTATTAATTTAGGATTATATTTTAATAAAGCTTCTGCATATTGTTTTTCAATATCTAAACCAAAATGAAAAAATATTTTTGTATTTGCTAATTTTGAAAGTTCTGAAAGAGGAAGTTCTTTATATGTACTTACATATCTACTTGTAATTTCCCTTATTTTTACCTCTTTTTGTGCAATTTTATTCACAAGATGAGTTTCCAAAGGGAAATATGTAACAACTAGATTTTTTGAAAAAAGAAAAAGAGGAAATAACAATAAAAGAATCATTCTAAACAATATATTATTTCCTCTAATTTAAACTAAACAATTACTATAAGTCAGAAATTGTTTTTCTTAATCTAATACCTAACTCTTTTAACTGGTCTTCATCAACCGAAGATGGAGCTTGAGTTAATAAACATTGAGCTTTTTGAGTTTTAGGGAATGCTATTACATCTCTGATTGAATCAGTTCCAGCTAATAACATAATCATTCTATCAAGTCCCATTGCGAATCCACCATGTGATGGAGCTCCATATTGAAGTGCGTCAAGTAAGAAACCAAATTTCTCTTTTGCTTCTTCTTTTGAAATTCCCATAAGTTCAAATACTTTTGATTGAATTTCTTCTTTATGAATTCTAATACTTCCACCACCAAGCTCAGTTCCATTTAAAACAATATCATAAGCGATTGATTCAATAGCTTCTAAATCAGAAGTATCTTCAAGTGATTTTGGCATTGTAAATGGATGGTGAAGTGCTTTTGTTCTTCCATCTTCAACTTCAAACATTGGGAAATCAACAACCCATAAAAATTCTAAAGCATCAGCAGGAACAATATTCATTTCAGCTGCTAGGAATAATCTAAATCTTCCCATATAATCCCAAACTACTTTTTTAGCTCCAGCTCCAAAGAATACAACGTCACCAACTTCAAGTTCAGTAACTTTAACGATTTCTTCTAAATCAGCTTCAGAGAAGAATTTAGTTAATGGACCTTTTAATCCATCTTCTTTCATTTGGAAATAACCTAAACCTTTAGCTCCGAACTTTCTAACGTAATCTTCAAAACCTTTCATTTGTCTTTTAGAGAAAATGTTATCTCCGTTTTTACATTTTAAAGCTTTGATTCTATTATTTTTTTTATCTTTTGCAATATCAGCAAAGATTTCATTTGTTGAGTTTGCAAAAATATCAATAACATCAACAAGTGGCATATCAATTCTTAAATCAGGTTTATCAGAACCATAAGTTTCCATAGCTTCTGAATATTTCATTCTTCTAAAAGTTGATGGAACTGTTTTTCCACATTTTGTAAATACATCATAGATTAATCTTTCAGCCACTGCAATTACATCATTTTGCGTACAAAAAGACATTTCAACGTCGATTTGAGTAAACTCAGGTTGTCTATCAGCTCTTAAATCTTCATCTCTAAAACATTTTGCAATTTGAAAATATTTATCAAATCCAGCAACCATTAATAGTTGTTTGAATAATTGTGGAGATTGAGGAAGTGCATAAAATTCACCGGGATGAACTCTTGATGGAACTAAATAATCCCTAGCACCTTCGGGCGTAGATTTTGTTAAAATTGGAGTTTCAACATCTAAGAAACCTAATTCATCTAAAGTATTTCTAACTTGAATAGCAGCTTTACTTCTTAATTGAAAAATATTAAATGATTTTGTTGATCTAAGTTCTAAAAATCTATTTCTTAATTTAATCTCATCATTTACTTTTTCATCATTAATATCAAATGGCATTGGTTTAGATTTGTTTTCAATAACTAAATCTTTTAATACAATTTCAATTTTTCCAGTTTTAAGATTTGGGTTTTCAAGTCCTTCACCTCTTGCTCTTATGATTCCAGTTGCGATTAAAACATATTCATCTCTTACCGTTTCAGCAATTACTAAAGCATCTTTACTATCACTTGGATCAGCTACAAGTTGAACTAATCCACTTTTATCTCTTAAATCTATAAATATAATTCCACCGTGGTCACGTCTACTATTTACCCAACCAGCAACAGTTACAGTATCACCTATTTTAGCTTCAGTTACATCTGTACAATAATGTGTTCTCAAATTCTAATCTCCATTCACATAAATATTCGCGATTTTATCTAATTTTTACTTAATTTCTGAAAAGCCAAATTCTGTACTTCTAAATAACTTAGGATTATACATTGCTTGATTATTTTCTATTTTTGTAGGAACTAAATTTGAGTTCTTTCCATAGTATAAATAGTTTATCCCAACTAATGTTGAATAATCAACCCATTCATAAACTATATTTCCTCCAGAAATTGCAATATCATCTCTTAACTCTTTATCAACAACATCGATTGAATTAGCCACAATTAATTTATCTCTATCTTTGTCTTGTGTTAATGTCATTAATAAAGGGTCATAACTAAGCTGTGTAGAAAGAATAACTTTTGGATAAATATCATAAGATCTTAATTGTGATAAGATTAATGAACTTTTTACAATATCAGTATTTAAAAATAGTGTTGAATTTGCTAATCCAGAACCTGTTACTATTCCTTTAAAATTATTTTCATGCTTACTAATTTCTTTTTTTAATCTTGTATCAGAAACTACTGATTCATAAGATTTTTTTAATTTTAAGCCTAAATATGTATCTTGATAAAACATAACATTATTACCACTTGAATAATTTACCAATTTCTTAACTTGTTCCTCATAAGAAATAGAACCAAAAATCAAACTACTATTACTAGAAGATACTTCTTTTTTTTCAATAAGAGGTAAATAAACTTTCAAATCATTTGAAACTACATTATTTAAAGTTCCAACTGCATTAGGTGTAAATAAAGCAATTACATTTTTAATATTTGATTTTTTCACTTCTTGAAATGCTGAATCTATTCTACTTGCACTTTCGTTTTCTGTATCAATTACAACTAATTCATAATCAGAATCTTGATGTGATAAATACCCTGAAACGGTATTTATCGATGATTTAGCATATTTTGAAACTAAATTTGATGGGTAAAGGAAAGCAACTTTCATTTTAACCTTTGTAGTATCAATTTCAATTTTATTTTCTATTTCATTTTCAGAAGAACCTTTAGGTGCAGAAATTTTTTGGTTTTCTATTTTATCACCTTCGATTATTGGAGCTACCTCATACTCAACTGGCTCTTCTTTTTTTATCTTACCTTTATTATCTGATTCAACAATATCTATTGGTTCTAATTCTTGAACAACAGTTATTTTATCCTCTTTAACAGGCGTTGTTTTTGCAGGTTTTGCAAATGTATTTTGTTTATTTGGCATTTTTAATTGTACAGTTTGTCTTTGAGTACAACCAAAAAATACAAATACTAGTATTATTAGGGCAATTATTTGCTTCAATTTAAACTCTCCATGTAATTTTTTATTTTTAACATATCATAATATGCATCTTTTTTAGAAGATGGATTCCTTAATAAAAAAGTTGGTGAAAATGTAGTTATTAATGAAATACCATTAAAAGCTATCTCTTTCCCTCTAATTTGAGAGAAATTATCTCCATTTTTCAATAAGTACGAATAAGTTTTTTCTCCAAGCGCAACAATCAATTTGGGTTTTATCAACTCAATTTGCTTTAGTAAATAATCATGACAAGTTTCAATATTAGAATTATTCAAACCATTTGTACTTTTACATTTAACTAAAGTAGTGTAATAAACATCTTCTTTAGTTATATTAAGAACATTTTCAATCATTTTGATAAGTAATTCCCCACTTTTTCCAACATAATGTGTACCTATTTCATCTTCACTATTACTTGGTTCATCACCAATAAACATAATATCAGAATTAGTATTACCATATCCAAATAATATATTCTTTCGACATTTAGAAAGCTCACATAAATAACAATGACTTACACTAATACTTAAGTCATTAATATTATTAGGTAACTTTACATTTTTAATATTATTTGAAAAAAGATCCAATGATTCATGATATTCATAACCAAATGATTTTAAATAATTTAACTGATTCAATATACGATTTTTTACTAATTTTGTCATATGAAATTGTACATAAATCTTTCTTGAACATATATTTGTTCCAATTATTTATATAATTTATTTAAAATACTTGACTTTTGTTCCAATATTTTATAAAATATAAAAAATGTTTTGAATAGGAAATAAAATGACTGTACCTAGTTTAAGAAAACTAGAATTTGATTTAGAAGTTAATAAAACAACATTACATAATTGGAAAAAAAATAGACCTAAACTTTTTGAATTTATTATTGAATCTTATAAAAATAAAGAGGTATTAAAAAAACATTTAGAATTATTGCTTGAACAAAAAAATTTAATAGAAAAAGAGATTATTCTCACAAAAGATAGAATAAATTAGTATGCAAAGTTATGGAGCTATTTTATAATATAACTTTTTTAAAGTGTGCGAAGTATTATAGTTTTGGCTTCATAGTTTTTTATATTTGGGATTTTTAATTTTTTGGAGAAAAAATAAGGAAATAAATTCCTTATTTAATTTAGATATAAATGTACTATTTATATCTATGAGTTATTCTACCTTTATCTAGTGAATAAGGTGTTATTTCTACTTTTACAGTGTCATTAGGTAAAATTTTAATATAGTGCATTCTCATTTTTCCTGAGATATGACATAAAACTACATGTCCATTATCTAATTCAACTCTAAACATAGCATTTGGTAAAGCTTCAATTACTTTTCCATCTACTACTATTACATCATCTTTTGCCACTTTTTCTCCCTTAATCTTCCGAATTACTTAAAATAACTGCTTTACCATTAATAACAGCAACTGTGTGTTCGTAATGACTACCTCTTAGCCCATCAGCAGACACAACGTCCCAACCATTTTCTAAAATAACAGGATTTCTGTTTTTAGAACAAATCATTGGCTCTATACAAAATACCATTCCATTTTTGATTTTTGGACCAGATTTTGCATTTCCATTTTCTAAGTAATTAGGAATTTCTGGCTCTTCATGTGGTTTTCTTCCGATACCATGTCCACAAAATCTAACTAGTGGTTGATAACCTCTTGATACAATAAAATCTTCGATAGCTTTAGATAATTCTTTAAATCTCATACCTTCTTGAATAATATCAATAGCATAATATAAAGCATCTTTTGAACAAGCAATTAATTCTTCATCTTCTTTTGAAACTTTTCCAATAGGCATAGTAATAGCAGAATCACCATACCAACCATCAATTTCAGTACCAATATCAAGACCTAAAATATCACCTTCTTTTAAAACGATATCAGTTGGAATTCCATGGATAATTACTTCATTTAATGAAGTACAAATAGCAGCAGGGAAACCATATAAGCCTTTAAATGAAGGTCTAGCTCCTAAATCTCTTAGAAACTTTTCCCCCATTGTATCAACTTCTTTTAAAGTCATACCAGCTTTAACTGATTTACTTAAAAAGTTTAATGTTTTTGCTACTACAATATTTGCATTTCGAAGTTTTTCTATTTCATTTGGTTTTCTTAATGGGATTGCCATTTTTATAATCCAACCGCACTTAAAGTTTGATATTTATTCATATATTGTTGAGCTTCAATTTTTCTCATAGTGTCAATAGCGACTTGTACAACAATTAGTACAGCAACCCCTCCAAAATAGAAAGGCACTCCCATAGCTTTTACAATAAGCCAAGGTAAAGTTGAAATTAATCCCATGTAAATTGCACCCCAAAAAGTTAATCTACCAGCCACTTCATTTAAAAACTCAGCCGTACTTGCTCCTGGTCTTACACCTGGAATAAATCCACCTTGTTTTTTTAAGTTTTCAGAAATATCTTTTGCATTAAATGTAATTGATGCATAAAAGAATGCAAAGAAAACTACAAATAAAAACATAAATACATTAAAAGTATATGAGTGTGGACTTAAATAATCAGCAATCATTATTAAATATTTATTTTGTGACCCTTGCAACACAGTTGCTGGAAACATCAAAATAGCACTTGCAAAAATTGCTGGAATAACTCCACTTAAATTCACTTTAATAGGAATATAATTCATAACTCTTTTTTTCTGATTTTGCATCATTACTTTTCTAGAATATGATACAGGCACTCTTCTTTCACCTAATTCAACATAAATAATCGCTCCAACAGTAGCAATTACAATAATTAAAATAGCAATTACAACTAAGAAATTCATTTGTCCATTATTAACTAATTCAATAGTTCCACTAATTGCATGCGGAATTGCAGACACAATACCAGCAAAAATAATTAATGAGATACCATTTCCAATACCTTTTTGTGTGATTTGCTCACCAATCCACATTAAAAGCATAGTACCAGTTAACATTGAAATTGCAGAAACTGCAATAAATGTATTCATATCGATTGAAATAGCACCTTGACCGCTATGACCTGTTAATGAATTAAGACCAACTGAAACACCAATAGATTGAATTAATGTAATAATAATTGTTGTATATCTGATGATTTGCATATATTTTTGCATACCATCTCTCTCTTTTTTCATTTTACCAAGTGCTGGGAAAGTTGCTGCTAGAAGTTCCATAATAATAGAAGCAGTAATGTAAGGCATAATTCCTAGTGAAATAATAGACAATCTTTCAACTGCATTTCCACTAAACATATTAACAAGACCTAGTGCATTATTTGCATTTGAGTCGAAAAATTCTTTAACTACGTCTAAATTAACTCCAGGTACTGGCACGTATGCCAATAACCTGTAAAGGAAAATAAAGCCTAATGTAATAAGAATCTTATTTATTAGATCTTTACTCATGGCTATTTTCCAGTAGTTGTAATATTTTCGTCTTTAATCTTAGCTACTAAATCTTTCGCAGTTGATCCAATTAATTTAACTTTTTCAACTGATCTTGATAATTTATACACAGATTTGATAGAATCTAATGTAATTTCTTCAAGTGTTGCAATTTGAGATACTTTATCTACATTAATAGAATAAGGTTTAGCTACTCTTGAAAAGAATCCAACTTTAGGAAGTCTTTTGTAAAGTGGTTGTTGACCACCTTCAAATCCTCTTTTCATTTTGTAACCAGATCTAGCTTTTTGACCTTTATTACCTTTTCCTGCAGTTTTACCTGTACCGCTTCCTTGACCTCTACCAATTCTTTTAGTATTTTTAGTACTACCAGCTGCTGGTTGTAAGTTATTTAATTCCATTGTTCTATCCTTTAATTCTAGCTAATGCTTCAACAGTAGCTTGTACAAGGTTGTTTGGATTATTAGAACCTAAAGATTTTGCAATAATATCTTTAACCCCTGAAAGCTCAAGAACAGGTCTTGCAGCTCCTCCAGCGATTAGCCCAGTACCCTCAGATGCTGGTTTTAATAAAATTTTACTTGCATTATATTTGTGCTCAATATCATGTGCGATTGTAGTTCCTTTAATAGAAACAGTAACTAAGCTTTTGAAAGCGTCATCTAATGCTTTTTTAATTGCATCAGGAACTTCTTTTGCTTTACCAGTTCCGAATCCTACTGTACCGTTTTTATCACCAACAACAACTAAAGCTGTAAATCTGAATCTTCTACCACCCTTTACAACTTTTGTTACTCTTCCGATTTTAACGATTGCTTCTTGAAAGTCTTCTCTATTTACTGCCATCATTAACCCTTATAATTTAATACCATTTTCTCTTAATGCGTCAGCAAATGCTGCTACAACACCATGATAAAGATAACCATTTCTGTCATAAACTACTGTCTCAATCCCAGCTGTTTTTAAGTTCTCAGCAAGTTGTGCTGCTACTTTTACTGCATTTTCTTTATTCACATTTAAACCCATAGCTTTTGAGCTAACTGCTGCTAAAGTAATACCTTCAACATCATTGATAGCTTGTGCACTAACGTATTTGTTAGATTTGAAAATTGATACTCTTGGCTTTTCAGCTGTACCAAAAATTGAACCTCTAACTCTTTTTTTTCTTTTGATTCTTAACGCATTTTTTTTAGCTAAATCTTTAATTCTACTCATAGTTACACCTTACTTCTTAGAAGTTTTTCCGGCTTTTCTGATGATTTTCTCATCAGTATATTTAACACCTTTACCTTTGTACGGTTCTGGTTTTCTATAGCCTCTAATAATTGCAGCAGCTTGACCAACTTGTTGTTTGTCAGCACCTTTTACGTTAATTATGTTTTTTTCAACAGTAACTTCTAATCCCGCTGGGATTTCGTAGTTAATTGGGTGAGAATAACCTAATTGTAGTTCTAAAACTTCACCTTTTACAGCAGCTCTATAACCAACACCATTAATCTCTAAAGATTTTGTAAATCCTGTAGTAAGACCATTTATAGCATTAGCAGTTAAAGCTCTATAAGTTCCCCAAAATGCAGAAGACTCTTTTGTTTCACCATTTCTAGTTAAAACAATTTGTCCATCAGCAATTTCAATACCAACTCTTCCATGTGTTTCCACAGTAGAAATGTTGTTTCCTTTTTTAACACTAATTAATGAACCATTAGCTGTTACTTCAATTCCTGCTGGAATTGCGATAGGTTTTTTACCAATTCTTGACATTACTCACTCCTACCATACAGTACAAAGTAATTCGCCACCAACATTAGCTGCATGTGCTTCATCATTAGCAATTACACCTTTGTTAGTAGAAACGATAATTGTACCGTACCCATTTTTAAAGCTTTTAATTTCAGAAGCGTTTTTATAAACTCTTCTTCCTGGTTTAGAAACTCTTTTAATTTCGTTGATTACTGATTTCTCATTATCATCATATTTCAATTCAACTTGAATTGTTTTCTTATTGTTTTGTCCATCGATAACTTTGAATCCAGTAATATACTCTTTTTGTAATAAAACGTTTAAAACACCTACTACAGTATTTGAGTGTAATAATGTTGCAACTTCTAATTTTCTCATTGCAGCATTTCTAATTCTTGTTAAAGCATCTGCGATTATATCATTCATCATAGCTTAAATTCTCCTACCAACTAGCTTTTCTAACACCAGGTAATAAACCTTCGTTAGCCATTTTTCTTAAACAAATTCTACATAAACCAAAATCTTTATATACAGAATGAGGTCTTCCACAAACAGAACATCTTGTGTATGCACGTACTGCAAACTTAGGTGTTCTTTGTTGTTTAGCAATCATTGATTTCTTTGCCATTACGCTCTTCCTTTTGTAAATGGAATTCCTACTAATTCTAATAATCTAAATGCTTCTGCATCATCTGTAGAACTTGTAGTAATTGAAATATTCATACCGTGTGTTTTAATAATGTTATCATATACAACTTCTGGGAACATTAATTGCTCATCTAATCCAAAGTTGAAGTTTCCTCTACCATCAAAACCATTTTTGTTAAGACCTCTAAAGTCTTTAACTCTTGGTAATGCAACGTTACATAATTTATCTAAGAAATGATACATTTGTTCACCTCTTAAAGTAACTTTTACACCAACTGGCATACCTTCTCTAACTTTAAAACCAGCTACTGATTTTTTAGCAATAACTTTAACAGCTCTTTGACCAGCAATTAAAGAAATTGTATCTTCAATATTTTGGATTAATTTAGAATCTTTCATCGCTTCACCAGCACCCACAGAAATAACAACTTTTTCTACTTTTGCAGTTAAAGTTTTATTTTTTACAAATTCTGCTTCTAATACTGGTTTGATTTCTGATTTATATTTTTCAAATAATCTTGCTGCCATCTTACTCACCTTCTACTTTTGCTACATTTGAAATGTCAATTGGCATTTCTTTGTTAATGAATCCACCCTCAGGGTTTTTTTCTTGATCAGGTTTAACAGTTTTTTTAGCAACTTTACAATCTTTAACGATTACTTTATTTTTTGAAGGTAATACTCTTAAAACTTCTCCAGTTTTACCTTTGTCATCTCCAGCGATAATTTTTACAGTATCACCTTTTTTGATTTTTAATTTAATTGCCATATTATAATACCTCCGGTGCAAGTGAAACGATTTTCATGAAACCTGAATATCTAACTTCTCTAGCAACTGGTCCAAAGATTCTTGTTCCAACTGGTTCTCTTTTTGCATCAAGAATAACCGCTGCGTTGTCGTCAAATCTAATTAATGAACCATTTTCTCTTTGAACTTCTTTATGAGTTCTAACAACTACTGCTTTAACAACTTGACCTTTTTTGATCTTACCAGTTGGTAGAGCTTTTTTAACTGAAGCAACAATAACATCACCAACAGTTGCGTATCTTCTTTTAGAACCACCTAAAACTTTGATACACATAATCTCTTTAGCACCTGTATTGTCAGCTACGTTTAATCTTGTAAAACTTTGAATCATTATTTAACTCCTGTAGCTACAATTGTCTTTAATCTAAAAGATTTAGTTTTTGACAATGGTCTACACTCAACAGCGATAACACTATCTCCAACATTTAATTCATTTTTTTCATCATGAATTAAATATTTTTTAAATCTTTTTACAGTTTTGTGATATTTTGGATGCATAACTGATCTTGTAACTAGTACAGAAGCAGTTTTATCACCTGATCTTTTTACCACTACACCTTGAATCTCTCTTTTATGTGTCATACTTAGATCCTTAGTTAGCTTTTGCAGCAGTCATAGCTGTTTGAATTTTAGCGATGTCTTTTTTAGCAACTCTTAATTCAGACGTATTCGTTAACTGCATTGTTTTTAGCTTAGCTTTTAATTCAAAAAGAAGCACCTTTTTCTCTTTTAATAATACTTGAAGTTCATTCAAGTTTTTGTCTTTTAAATCAGTATAGTTCATTTTCGCTATCTCTTGTTACAATTTTAGTTTTAAATGGTAGCTTGTGCATTGCTAAAGTTAAAGCTTCTCTAGCTAATTCATCAGATACTCCAGCCATTTCAAAACAAATTCTTCCAGGCTTAATGTTCATAACCCATTTATCAACAGAACCCTTACCTTTTCCCATTCTTGTTTCTAATGGTTTAGCAGTAAGTGGTTTATCAGGGAATACCATAATCCAAACTTTTGCTTGTCTCTTAACTTTTCTAGTCATCGCAATTCTTGATGCTTCGATTTGTCTTGAATCAATTCTACCGTGTTCTACAGCTTTAATACCGATATCTCCGTATGCTAAAGAGTTTCCTCTATGAGCCATACCTCTATTTCGGCCTTTCATCATTTTTCTAAATTTCGTTCTTTTAGGCATTAACATAATTATTTACCTCTTTTCTTAGTTGGTCTTCTTTTAGGTTTAGAAGAAGTGTCTTCAGCTTTTTCAGTTGGGATACCTTTAGCTAATACTTCACCTTTAAAAATCCAAACTTTGATACCAATACAACCATAAGTTGTATGAGCTTCAGCAAAACCATAGTCAATTCTAGCTCTTAAAGTATGTAAAGGAACTCTACCTTCTAAGTACCACTCAGTTCTAGCCATTTCAGCTCCACCTAGTCTACCAGAAACAGATACTTTAATACCTTTTGCTCCGCCTTTAAGTGCATTTTGCATAACTCTTTTCATAGCTCTTCTAAATGCAACTCTTCTTTCTAATTGTTGAGCAACATTTTCAGCTGATAATTGTGCAGAAGTTTGAGGTTTTCTCTCTTCTTTAATATTAACAGCGATTTCTTTACCAACTAATTTTGAAAGTGCGTCTTTTAGTTTTTCAACATCTGCACCTTTTTTACCGATAATAATACCAGGTCTAGCAGCTACAACTGTAACTCTAACTTTTTTTGCAGTTCTTTCTACGATAGTTTGAGCAATTCCAGCATAGTATAATTCTTTTTTAACATACTTTCTGATTTTGTCATCTTCTGCAACATTTGCTGGCATTGTTTCAAATTTAGGAAACCATCTTGATTCCCAATTTCTATTAATACCTAATCTTAAACCTATTGGATTAACTTTTTGACCCATTATTTATCTCCTTTAGTTGCAGCAGCTACTTCAATCATAATATGTGCAGTTGGTTTGTGCTTTGGAGAAGCAGAACCTCTTGCTCTTGGAGTAAATCTCTTAAGAACTGGACCTTTATCAACTCTAGCTGATACAACTACTGCATCAACTGGATCTAAACCTGCATTTGCTACAGCAGATGCAATAACTTTAGAAATAATTCCAGCAGCTTTATTTGGAGTAAATTGTAAAGATGCGATTGCATACTCTGCATTCATTCCCTGAACTTCTCTTGCAATTAATCTAGCTTTAATTGGAGAAAGTCTAATAAATTTTAATATTGCTTTAGCCATTCTTATGCCTTTCTTTGAACAGAACCTTTATGGCCCTTAAATGTTCTAGTTGGTGCGAATTCACCTAATTTATATCCAACATGGTTCTCAGTAACGTTAACTGGAACGAAGTTTCTTCCATTGTGCACATTGAAAGTTAATCCGATCATATCTGGTAATACAGTAGATCTTCTTGACCAAGTTTTAATTGGTTTTTTATCATTAGCTTCATTAGCTTTGATAACTTTCTTCATTAGGTGTGCGTCTACGAATGGACCTTTTTTTATCGATCTTCCCATCTTAAACCCTTACTTCTTTCTTTTTGAAATGATTAGTTTATCACTAGCTTTTTTCTTTCTAGTTTTATAACCTTTAGTTGGCATACCCCATGGAGTAACAGGATGTCTACCAGAGTTAGTTTTACCTTCACCACCACCATGAGGGTGATCAATAGGATTCATTGCTGAACCTCTAGTTTGAGGTCTAATACCAAGGTGTCTACTTCTACCCGCTTTACCAATTACCATATTTGAGAAATCTTCGTTTCCAACTACACCAATTGTAGCTATACAAACACCAAGAATTTTTCTCATTTCACCAGATGGTAATCTCATGATAACATATTTGTCTTCTCTACCCATAATTTGAGCATATCCACCAGCAGATCTAGCGATTTGTCCACCTTTTCCTGGTTTCATCTCAATATTATGTACCATTGTTCCAACAGGAATACTTAATAATCTCATTGCATTACCAGGTAAGATATCAAGTCCAGATTCAGCAGCTTGTACTTTATCTCCAACTTTTAATCCAGATGGTTGAATGATATATCTTTTATCACCGTCTAGGTAAGTAACTAAACAAATTCTACAGTTTCTATATGGATCGTATTCAACAGTTGAAATTGTACCTTCAACACCGAATTTATCTCTTTTGAAATCAATAATTCTATATAATTTTTTAGCACCTGCTTCTTTGTGTCTAGATGTAATTCTACCGTTATTATTTCTACCAGCATTTGCTTTTACTCTTACAAGTAAAGATTTTACAGTTGGTTTAGAAGTAATATCTGAAGTATCCATAACAGACATAAATCTTCTTGCAGGAGTTATTGGTCTAAATTTTTTAATTGCCATCTATAATCCCCTTAAGCTGAAAGGTTCGCAATTGCTGCGCCCTCTGGTAATGTTACATAGAATTTTTTGAAATCAGGTCTTTTACCTATTTTCCCTTTAAATCTTTTTACTTTACCATTTTGTCTTAAAGAATTTACTTTTGAAGGAGTTACTCCAAAATATTCTTTAAATACTTCTTTTAAACCGTTTTTAGTCATTCTTGGACTAGTTTGAACAACGATTACACCATTTTCTTGAAGCTCAATTGTTTTTTCTGTATATAATATTGCTTTAATATCTGTAATATCTGCCATCTTAAGCCTCTTTTGTTAATGCATCAAGTACTGATTTTTCAATAAGTACTGAGTGGTATGCAGCAATTAAATAAGCGTTAACTTCTTGCTTTTCAACCATATAACAGTTTTTAATGTTTCTAAACGCTAAATAAGTTTTCTCATCAATTGTATCACATACAATTAATGTATCTCTTTTGTTTATTTTACTTAAAACTGCAACTGCTTCTTTAGTTTTTCCTGACTCAAGTCTAATTGAATCAACAACAAATAAAGTACTATTATTTGCTTGAGCATTGATAGCATATTTTAATGCTAATGCTTTTTGTTTTTTGTTAACTTTTTGGTTATAGTTTCTTTTAGTAGGTCCAAATGCTTGACCCCCACCAACGAATAAAGGAGATCTTTTTGAACCCCATCTAGCTGCACCAGAACCTTTTTGAGCTTTAGGTTTTTTACCACCACCGCTTACTTCTGCTCTTGTCTTCGCTCTTGCTGTATTTGATCTTAATGCTGCTAAATATGATTTAACATACAAGTATAAGTTGTGAGAATTAATCTCTTCATAACTTGCTGGTAAAACTACTTCACCATTATTTTCAAATTTTTCATTTAATACTATTGCTTTGCTCATTTAGCAACCTTTACTTTTCCTAATGCTCCGTTTGGACCAGATACTGAACCTTTTAGAACTAAAATTCCAGTTTCAGCGTCAAATGAAATAACATCATTTTTAACAGATACATTTGTATTTCCGTATTGCCCTGGCATTTTTTTACCTGGCTGAACTCTACCTGGCCATTCGCAGTTACCGATTGAACCAACTCTTCTACCCATTCTGTGACCATGAGATGCTCTACCACCCGCAAAATTCCATCTTTTAACAGCTCCAGTAAACCCTCTACCTTTTGTTTTAAAAGTTGTTTTTAACGTTTGTGCTTCACTTAATCCAGAAACATCTAAATCACCAGCTTCAGCGTTTGCTACATTCATTGTTGCAAATCTGTTAAACTCTTTAGATAAGTTATATTTTTTTTGTATACCTTCGATAGCTTTGTTAAATTTTTTACCATTGCTATACGATACAATTGCTACACCGTCAGTCACTTCACACACTTTAGTATCAAGAACTTTTAAAAGTGTAACAGGAGTACTAGGAACAGAAACTGTTCTACTCATACCGATTTTTTGAACTATAAATTCCATCTATATTACCCTTTCTTCTTATTCTTGACCCATAGATCTAACTTCAACATCAACTTCAGGAGCTAAGTCAAGTTTCATTAACGAATCTACAGTATCTGGAGTTGCAGCTATAATATCAATAATTCTTGAATGAACTCTGATTTCAAATTGCTCTCTAGAATCCTTATTTACGTGAGGACCTTTAATAACTGTATATCTTCTGATTTTTGTAGGAAGAGGAATAGGACCTCTTAAATCAGCACCAGTTCTTTTAACGGCTTCAACAATTGAAGCAACACTTCTGTCTAAAACTCTATGATCATAAGCTTTAAGCTTTAATCTAATCTTTTCCATTTTTTTCCTTTAAAGAACTCGTTAGATGCGCATAAATGCACCCTAACCACATTTAGTGGACGCGGATTATAACTTAATAGTAGTTAAATGTCAAGTATTATGGGGCTTCGTAGAAAAAGTTCCTAATTTTATTTCCTTTTATAAAGGACTGTAATGATAGTTTATGAAGTAAAATAAGTTCTAATTAAGAATAAGAACTTATTCTTATTCTTGATAAAATCCGGAGAAAAGCAAAATATCATCATTATTTTTGTTTTCTGAATTTTTTATTATTAAATCTTTTAAGATTTCTCCTACACTTGGTGTAAATGTCATTCCTAGCCATCATAAGCCCATTGTTCTTGTACTCTTATTTCTTCCAATTAAGGGCATATCATTTGGCGTTAGTGGTCTAAACCCATTCTATTCAACTATATCTTGTATTTTAAATTGTTGTATATTACAGGGTTACATTCAATTTTTTGACAACAAGGAGAAAAATTCATAGTTAGTATAATTATCTTTTGAATAAAAATATTCATTAATATCATTAATACTTGAGCTGTTTATTACATCACGACATTTATTTTATTACTATTATTAAATTATTATTTATATGAAGTATTTTAAAGCATTATCTTTTAGTTTTTTAAAAATCTCATCAAAAGAAGCTGAATACACTCTTGTTCCACCTAAAGTTGATATAAAATTTGTATCTCCAAGCCACCTTGGAAGCATATGATAGTGTACATGTTGTTCTATTCCAGCACCTGCTGCACGTCCTAGATTCATTCCAATATTTACACCTTCACATGGCATAACTTCTTTTAAAAGTCTAACTCCTTGACGCACGCGGATACTCATTTGTATCCAAACATCATCTTCTAAATCTTCAATATTTGAAGTATGAAAAAAAGGAATTACCATCATATGACCAGGGGAATATGGAAATTTATTCATTACAACATAACAATATTCATCAGCAAATAAAACTTGCATTTTTTCATCAGCTATATTTTTAGAAATATGACAAAAAACACAACCCTCTATTTTTTCCTCACTAACATAATCATATCGCCATGGTGCGTATAAATGTTCCATTTTTATCCTAGATTTTATATAAAATTTGGTGCATCATTTGCAAATAAAATCAAATCACCAGCTCTTGTTGTTTTTGCTAAAGTTGCTTCCATTAGTGTTTTATCTTTTAGCACATAAACTTTTTCTTTATCTATATTTGCACTAAATAAATGAGTATTTAAACTTCCTGTTAATATTACAAAATCAAAAGTTTTATTTATTTCTTTTGCCAAAAGTATATTTGCTTCATCTGTTGATTCAACAAGCCCTGGAGTTATGATTACTTTTCTTCCTGTATGAGTTGAACAAATATTTACAGCTTCAAGCATACCTGTTAAATTTCCATTAAATGAATCATCAATGATTATTTTTCCACCAGCTTCAATTTTTTGAAGTCTATGTTCAACTTGTGGAAGAGTACATAATGCCATTTTTATTTCATTTATACTCATACCTAAATAATGAGATACTAAAATAACTGCTGTTAAATTTATAGCATTAAAACTTCCTAAAATTGGAGCATGGAAATGTTCGATATTTCCTGCAACTTCAACATCAAACCAAATTCCATCTAAATTACTTTTTGTAATATGCAAATTATTTGGATATTTTGTAATAGCTGGATACGGTTTAATGGGAACCGATTCATGAACAAATCCCATTTTCATTTTTGGAGATTTTAGAATTTCCATTTTTGTATGAATTATATTGTCTAAGGTTTTAAAATACTCAATATGTTGTTCACCAACACTTCCAATAACACAAATATCAGGTTCTAAAAACATTGTGATTTCTTCAATATCACCTTTTACTCTTGCACCTGCTTCTGCTATATATATTTGTGTATCAAGTGGAATATCTTTATTTACATCAAGAACAATTCCTGCGATTGTATTTACACTCCTTGGTGTTTTATAAGTTTTATATTTCTTATTTAACACATAATACAAATAATTTTTAATTGATGTTTTTCCAAATGATGCTGTAATTGCAACTGTTTTTAAGCCTACAATACTTTGAAACCTTTTTTTTGCTTTATGTTTAAAAGAGATAAAAAATATTTTTTCCATTATTGAAGAAATAACATAAACCAAAATCAAAGGAATAAAAATAAACATATTTGTACAATCAAGATTTGCTAAACAAAGTGCTGTCATTGCAAATGTTATAAAAAGTAATATTGCTAAAAATCTTTTTACCCTTACTGTTAATACAAGTTGTTTATCTAATTTTTTATTCCATAAAACAAAACTTGTCATATATATAAGATAAAAATAAACAGCATAATAAGGTTCAGGAATAATATAAAAAAGAATTATTGGAGATAAAAAATATGTAATATGCCATTGCCATTTATGGTGTTTAAATACAACTCTATCTAACTTATAGTTATACCATTGAAGATTAGTAATTAAATACCAACCTAAACTCATTATTAAAATAATGTGCGTAATAATATTAAAGTATTCCATTTTCAATTCTCTCACTTATATTTTTTGCATTTTTTGCAAAGAAGAAATGATCACCATCATAAGATGTAAAAGTTGATTTTTTTAGTAATGATGCCATTTTTTTACCAGATTCTAAAGAAGTTGCTGTATCTTTTTCTCCCCAAAAAACTAAAGCATTATTTGGAAAGTTTGAAAAATATAATGAAAAATCTTCATTTACAACATTTTTAAAAGTTGTATACATATTTTCACTCATTATGTTTACATCTTTACTTCTAAATCTTTTTGTAATATTTCTTAAACCTAAAGCATTAAAAACCTTTGCAAAAAAGATTTTTGCTTTTACATCAAAAGGTTTTTCTTCTAAAATTCCAGCACTACTTAATAATACTAGATTTTTTGGATTTAATAAAACTGCAACTTTTCCACCATAAGAGTGACCTGCAATTATATCTTTTGAAGATGATACAAGTTTTAAAAATTCATCAACAATTTCGGCATAATCTTTTGTTGTTAAAACATAATTATTTAAACTTTTTCCAAATCCTGGTAAATCTATATAAATATGTCTAAAATCTTTCAAATAAGGTGAAAATACATTTTTCATAATATCCTTATTTGAACCCCAACCATGTAAAAAAATTATATCTCTTTTACATGATGGATTTACTATTTCATAAGAAATATCAAAATTTTTATTATCAACAATCAGATTTTTTGTTGCCAAAACTTATTTTCCTTTAGTAGCTTGTATTTTATTCACATATTCATAAGTTATTGGAATATGTTTTTTTCGTGGAAGTGTAGTTGCCACATCATTAAATAAAGTTGCAAAATCTTGGAATAGATAATTTGCCATAGACCCAGGAATTGAATTTATCTCATTTAAATATACAGTATCATTTACAACGAAAAAATCACATCTAATGATTGAACCTTCAAATAAAGTATTATAAAGTCTTCTAAATGACTCTTTTATCTCTTCATTTAATTTTTCTCCCAAATCAACTTCTAAAGCTTTTGAAGTTCTTGAAAAATCTAAATATTTTTTATCAAAATCTAAAAACTCAGCTTTTTGTGGCTCTTCAATAATAGAGAATCTAAACTCTCCATTTACTTTTGTTCCAGCTAAGTTATACTCTTTTACACCACTTATAAATGGCTCAATTATAATTGCATTATCAAATTCATATGCAACATCTAAAGCATATTCTAACTCTTCTTGATTTTTTACAATTGAAACACCAATTGAACTCCCAAGTTTTACAGGTTTTAAAATAACTGGGAAAGAATCAACAGTAACTTTTTGCCCTTTTGTAAAATATTTATAATCTAAAGTATTAACTCCAACACTTGAAGCATAACCTTTTGTTAAAAATTTATTTGAACTAACAACACAAGCTTCAGTTCTTGGAGCAATAAACGGAATATTATAAAAATCTAAAACAGATGATAAAATCCCGTCTTCTCCATCTCCACCATGAGAAAGGTTTAAAACAACATCATAATCAATACTTTGTTCTTTTGAAAAAAGTCCACCTTTTTTGTAAAAGCCACCTTTTTGAAAATAAATCTTGTCAAATTTTTTGTATTCACCTGAACTAAACAGTTTTGATTTAATAATATTAGTTGGAATAAGATATAAATCTCGCGATGCATCTAAAAATAAATAAATTAATTCGTCATTATTTAATACATCTTTCATAGCAATTGAACTTACTATTGAGATTTCATGTTCAAAACTTATTCCACCAAAAACTATAGCTATCTTCATCAAATTCCTTTTTTATAAATATATTTTTTCTATTTTTGTAATTTTTTCAATGCTTCTTTTACTAAATCACTTGTGTTTCCACTCACACAAGTTTTTAATATTTTAGAAACTAAATCTTTTTTAAATCCTAACGATTCTAAAGCAAGTGCTGCTTCAAATGACGCAGAAAGTGCTGAATTATCACTTCCATCATGGGAATCAACAATAAATCCTGAAAGTTCCACTAATATTCTGCTTGCACCTTTTGGTCCAAGCCCTGGAACTCTTTTTAACATGGTAACATCATTCTCACTTACAATTTGTGCAAAAGATGTTGGTGTAAATGTAGAACAAATCGCAAGGGCGACTTTTGGGCCCACTCCATTTATTTTAATTACTGTATCAAAAAGTTTTTTCTCATTTACATCTAAAAAACCATATAAAGATTGAGCATCTTCTCTAATTATATGAGTGATTTCTAGTTTAACATCATCGGAAATAATTTTTGAACTACAATTTAGAGAAACAAAAATCTCATAAATTATTCCACTTACATTTACATTTAATAACGTTGGTTCTTTTTTTATTATTTTACCTATAAGCCCGACTATCATTATTCTAACTCTTTATGTAATAAAATCCTGAATTTAATATTTAATTAATATTTAATAAATGAAGTTCATTATATAATAAATACACTTAAACAAAAAGGCTGGTGTCATGCTTGAATTAATAACAAAAAAAATAAGCAATAAGATAATTTTTGCTCTATTTATTTTAATGTCGCTAAGTAGTATTACAGTTGTATATTTCACTACATCAAAAGTGACCAAAGATTCTATTGAAAAAACAAAAGACAATCTTGAAATGTTAAACTCTGCAATGTTTCAAAGTCTAAGAAATGCTATGAATACTGGCGACCCTGTACAAATAGCAAAAGCAGAAGAAGATGCTAGACATATAAAAGGTGTTAAAGATTTAACTGTTGCAAAAGGAAAGCCTTTAATGGAATTGTATCCTTCAAATATTCCATATACAACAGATAAAGAAGTTCTTAATACCTTTGATTCAAAACAACCTTTACTTTTACAAACAAACAATGAAACAGGTCATAATATTAGAATGATAAAACCAATGATTGCAACAGCAGAGTGCTTAATGTGTCATGGTAATCAAAATGAAGGTGATGTAATTGGAGTAATGGATTTGACTTTTTCACTTGCTGAAGCCGACACTCAAATAAGAAGTTTGGTTACAGAAATTTCAATTATATCTATAATATTGGCTTTTATAACTATTGGTTTAATTCTTGTTATTGTAAGAAAGGCTACAAATCCAATTGAAAAATTAAAAAATGGATTCGAAAATTTATTACATTCAAATGACACAAATATCTCTTTAGCTGTTGAATCAAAAGACGAAATAGGAGAAGTTGCTACTTTATTCAATGCTTATATGGACAAAGTAAGAGCTGGATTAAAACAAGATGAAAGAGTAATCGAAGAAGCAAGTGATGTTTTAGAAAAAACTGCAAATGGATTTTTTGTTTATAAAGTTGAAGGAACTGCATCTAATCCTCACGTTGAAGATTTAAAAAATAGATTAAATTCTATGATTTTAAGTACAAAAAATACTGTAGATAAAATAAATGAAACACTAAGATATTACTCTGAATCAAAATTTGATTATAAAATTAATGATGATGGAATTTATGGAAACTTAGGTTCATTAACAGCTGGTATTAAACTTGTAGGAAATAATACTTCTGAAATTTTAGCAATGGTTATGAACACGGGAAATGCACTAAACGAAAATACACAAACACTTTCAAGTGCATCAAATAATCTTTCTGCTTCTTCAAATCAACAAGCTGCATCTTTAGAAGAAACAGCTGCTGCTTTAGAAGAAATAACATCAACTATTCAAGCAAATACTCTAGCAACAAATAAAATGTCACAACTTGCACAAAACGTTACTACATCTGCAAAAAATGGGCAAGATTTAGCAAATCAAACAGCTAATTCTATGGATGAAATAAACAAAGAAGTAAGCTCTATAAATGAAGCTATTGAAGTTATTGATCAAATTGCTTTCCAAACAAATATTCTTTCATTAAATGCAGCCGTTGAAGCAGCAACTGCTGGAGAAGCGGGAAAAGGATTCGCTGTTGTTGCCGCTGAAGTGAGAAATCTTGCAAATAGAAGTGCCGATGCAGCTAAAGAAATTAAAAATATTGTTGAATTAGCTAGTAGAAAAGCTAAAGAAGGTAAAAGTATCTCTGATAATATGATTGAAGGATATAAAGAACTAAATGAAAATATTTCAAATACAATCTTAACAATAAATGAAGTTGCAAGTGCCTCAAAAGAACAAGAAAAAGGAATAGTTCAAATTAATGATGCTATTAATTTATTAGACCAAGCAACTCAAAAAAATGCACAAGTTGCAGATCAAATTTCTACTATGGCTGAAAATATTGCTAATATGTCAAACTCATTAGTAACAGCCGCTGCAAAAGCTTCGTTTTTACAAGACTCTTTAGATAAGGTTGCTGATGTAGATTTAGTATATGATATAGCTTTATTAAAAGTAGAATTACTAAATACAAAAGATAAAGCGTACGCAAAATTGGGTAATTATAAATCATTTAAAATTGAAGAAAACCGAAGTTTAAAACAATGGTGCGAAAATTATGTAAATTCAGATAAAAGAGTTGATGTGGAAATAATGAGTAATATAGACAAATTAAATAAAAAATTCCATAGTAACCTGCAAGATTTAGTAGATGCAAACTCAAATAAAGAAGCAAATGAAACTTTAAATAAAAAAGCAAAAGAAGTAGAAATTGATACTTTTAAAATTTTTACAAATCTTAATAATATTAAAGTAAATAAAAGAAGTTAAAATAAAAGAGGATAAAAGAAGATTTCTTTTATCCTCGTCATCTTACTTAAGCCTGTATTTGTTTAATCAAAGCTTCTAGTTCATCATCTGAAAGAGTTTCCTCACAAGAGTCAATATTTTTAGCACTAGGAGCTAGATTATATTGACTTTTATCAATATTATTTTTCTCACAAACAAAATTCACAACTCTTTCAATTTTTTGTCTATGTAAATCTTGATGTTGTAATAAACCAAAAATATCAGAAATTTTATTTATAACTTTATCTTTTTTATGTAAAGGTAATTCTAAATTATTAATTAGTTCTTCAATTGACTCAATATTATCATAAACTAATTGAGCATTAACCTCTGACTCTTTTATAACTTCACATAACTGCGCAATTAATTCTTCGTATGACATAAAACTTCCTTTATTTATTTGATACTTTATAAAGAGTTTAACTTATTCTAACTTAATACATTTTATATTTATTTAATTATTAATGTATTATTTCTGCAATTACTTCAGTTGCGTATGATCCTTTTGGTAAGAAAAATTGTACTTCAAACCAGTTTTTATCTTCTTTATAATTACTTGATATATCTTCAGGAAAAACCCATGCAAATCTTCTTGCACCATCTTCACCTGTATTTTCTTCATATTCTTTTTCTATTTCATAAGCTAAGCCTTCAGAGTTTTTAACTCTTTTCCCACTTAAAAGTCCTGTTGGAACTCTATCTCTTTCATTAAATTTTTGCGATTCTTCTTCTAAATTTTCAATTGTAAAAATTTTTCCAAATGGATAATGAGAAAGTAGATCTCCAGTTATTAGTTTAAAAGGATGTTTTTGTTTTTTCATTTGTTTTACAACATCAAGAGGTAAATTTAATCTTTGATAAATCTCTTTTGGCTCAAATGCATCAACTAATTTTGATATTTCAATTCTTTTAGAAAGCCATGAATTAAAAAGATAACTTTGATACGCATTTATATACATTTGTTTTAAGTTTCTTCTTTTTTCTTTTAACTTTCCATCAATAATATCTTTACCTTTTTTATAATTATCACCCTCAATTCCAAATCTTTGAAAACCAAAATAATTAGGAATTCCATTAGTTACAATTGCTCCTAAAGCTTCTTCAATTTTTCTTTTCTCAATTGCACCCACTCTTTTTAGTCTAATAAAAAATTTATTACCTTTTAAGTGACCAACTTTTATTTTGTTATTATGATATGTTGTTTCAAGTATTTTTAGATTTTCATGTTGGAAAGATTTTAAAACCTCTTCATATTTTCTATGAACAGATATTGATTGAACAGTTAGTGCATTTTTATCTTTTAGACCTGCATATCCAAACTCTCTTGAACTACAATTTAGATATTTTGCAAGTATTTCTATTGCATCCCAAGTTGCTAAATCTTTTTTTCTAATTTTTAAAACTAGATGCTCACCCTCACCTGAAAATTCATAAAGTGGAATTTCAGTAACCACAAAATCATCTTTATTTTGTTTAAAAACCACATCAATTTTAGTGTGATTTAAATATCTTTGTAATTGTTCCAAATATTTTTCCTTGTTTAGTTTATATTTTAAAAGTGATGATTTTTACAAGCAGTTCTATATTTGCCTTTTATTGCTTTTGCAAATATATTTAACTCTACTTTGTGTTTTTGAGCTATTTTATTTATTTTTTCCAGATTCTTTTCATCAAAAGAAAAAAGAATTTCATACTCTTCTCCTGAACTTCCAATATTTTCAGATATTTCATTAAAAAATTCAAAACCAATTTTGCTAGATTTTGATAATTTTTCTAATTCAAAAAAAAGTCCATCAGAAATATCCATAGAAGCTGTAATATAAGGTGCAATTTCATAAAAAAAGTATGGGTTTAATTTTGGCTTAATAAATTTTGATTTTTTTGAAATAACTTCATTTTTAAAAAGTTTTCCTAAATCTTCTTTACACGAACCCAAAGTTCCAGTATAGCAAATTAGATTATTTTTTTTAACACCACTTCTCAAAACTGGATTTGAAGTTTTTGAAATAATAGTTATAGAAATATCTAACTTTTCATTAGATATTGTATCTCCACCAATAATTTGAATATCAAACTTTTTAGCAGCTTTTTTAAAACCTTTTGCTAACTCTTTTAAATCTTTATTTGAATATGTTTTTGGAATTGCAACACTTAAAAGTGCATATAAAGGAGTTGCATTCATAACTATTGCATCAGAAATATTAACTATCATTGATTTATAAGCAATTTGTTTTAAACTCATCCACTCTTTTTTAAAATGTACATTCTCAAAAAAAGCATCCATTGAGTAAACAAAACCATCAATAAAAGCACCATCATCGCCAATAACTTTATTACCTGAAAATTGTTTTATAAAATATTCTTCTTTATTCATGCGCAATTATATCAAAGATGTACAAAATATACACGATATTTTATAAATTACCAATAATTTTTCAAAGAGGATATATTTTATCCTCTTTATTTTAAAGAAATTATTGTATAATACACTTTTAAATAATTTAATTAGGAGATACTATGCCAAAAATTAACAAATATGTTGATATTGATACTGTTGAAAGAGAAGCAAAAAAAGATTTAATTGATAGACACAGTCCATTCATTCACTGTGCTGCAACTGCAAAAGCAGGTGAGCCATTTGAAGTAACTGTAAAAATGGGTAATGAATATACTCATCCAGATGATTTTGATCATTACATTGAATCTGTAACATTATATAACGGTGATGTTCAATTAGCAAAAGCTTCTTATGTTCCAGGAACATTAGGAAATATCAAAGCTCATAACACTACTACGTTTACAATTGTTCCAACTGGAAAAAAATTAAACTTAGTAGCTCATGGTTACTGTACAAAACACGGTATCTGGGAAGGTACACCTGTAGAAGTATCTGTAGCTGAATAAGCTCTAAGCCCTACTGTAAGCAAAAGGCAAGAGGTTTTTATCTCTTGCCTTTTTTTATTTTTGTTGGTTATTTGTTGGTAGTATATTAATTTATCAGCAAAATATATCATTTTGTAGTTTGGCAAGTTTGGCAGTTTCCCAAATCAATTTCTGAAATAAAGAGGAGGGGAATCGGAAGGTGTCTAGGAATTTAGAATATTAAGCTTAATATCTAGTGAATAATATATTTGACATAAATAGTATAAAATACTATAATTGACTAACATTTTATACAGAAGGTTCTTTAAATATGGATTTTTACGAATTAGGAAAAGAGTTAGCACTATTACGAAAAAATAAAAACATCTCTCAACAAACAATTTCAAAAGATTTAAATATATCAAGAGCAACAATAAGCAATTTTGAATCAGGTGCAAGTTCTGATATTGGACTTAAAAAAGTTTTACAAATAGTTGATTATCTTGGATATGAAATAAATCTAAAGGAAAAGTCAGCATTTCCTGTGTTTGAGGATGTTATAAATGGCTAATTTAAATGTAAAAGTTGATTTAAATAGTGTAGGAAAATTAATAAAAGAGAATGAAGAATTTATATTTTCATATACAAGTGAAAATAAAGATGATTTTATCTCTTTAATTATGCCAATTCGACAAAAGCCATATATTCATAATAAACTTCATCCAATATTTGAAATGCATTTGCCAGAAGGATATTTACTTTCAATTATAAAAAAACATTTCTCAAAATTTGCAAAAACTGATGATTTTGGACTACTAAATATAATGGCACCTTCCATTAAAGGAAGAGTTTCTTATGAATCAAATTTTTCAAGAGTTGAAACTAATTTAACTTTAGATGATTTACTACATTCAAAAAATGACAATCTTTTTGATGAACTTTTGGATAGATTTGCTCTTAATTCAGCTTTAAGTGGTGTTCAGCCAAAAGTATTAGCAACTATTGAAAATAAGGCTACATTAAAAATTGATGATTATATTGTTAAATCTTGGGGTGAAGATTATAAAGAATTAGCTCTAAATGAATACTATTGTATGAAAATAATAAAACTTGCAAATATAGAAGTTCCAGAATTTTATATATCTGATGATGAAAAACTTTTTATCATGAAAAAATTTGATAAAGTTGAAGATAGTTATATTGGTTTTGAAGATATGTGTGTTTTAATGGGAAAACAAAGAGATGATAAATATGAAGGTTCATGTGAGCAAATTGTAAAAACTATAAAAACCTTTGTTTCTCCACAATATAAAAGAATTGCACTTATTCAATTTTTTAAAATGACTTATTTAAACTATAGATTAAAAAATGGTGATGCACATCTTAAAAACTTTGGTCTTATTTATGAGGGAATTGATAATATTAAACTCTCCCCTGCTTATGATGTAGTTTCTACAACTGTTTACATAAAAAATGATATACCAGCACTTTTACTACTAGGAAGTAAAAAATGGTGGGATAAAAAATATCTTGAGAAATTTGGAATACAAACTTGTAATTTAACAAAAAAAGAGATTGAAAATGTAATTCTTGAGTGTGAAAATGCA
>JAQVLW010000018.1 GCA_028703945.1 Aliarcobacter sp.
ATTACACCTGCTGCAAACTTCTTTTGTGTTAGTTCGTATGCTTTTTGTAGGTTTTCAACAGTTTGAGTAGATAGTTTTAATTGTTCATTGTGAGTTGCTAATGTAAGCCATGCGTTAATTGTTTCAGCAATCAAACTAACTTTTACTGTATTTGCTGCAAATTGTGTTGAAAGATAGCTTTGTAGGGCACTTTCATTTAGACTTTGTATTTTTCCAAATAAATCTATTTCGTAAGAAGCTGAGATATTTGCAGAATAATTATGTGAAGTTGTAGTTCCATTTGAAGAGTTTATTGCTCTTGTATGGCTTACATCACCATTTGCATTAACACTTGGAAAACTATCTGCTTTTGTTACACGATATGTTGCCCTTGCTGATTGGATATTTAAAAGGGCAATTTTTAAGTCTTTATTGTTTTTTATGGCTAGGGCAACAACTTTTTTTAAAGTATCATTTTGAACAAAATCTTCCCATGAAGGTTTTATTTGAGTTAAGTTTTCTTCTATTTTTGCCTCAACTGGATTATTCCATTCAAGGGGAATAACTTTAGAATCCAAAGGTTCTAATTTTGGTTCTAGGGAAAAACAACCACTAAAAAGAGTTGAAGCAAGAGCTATTGAAATGGCTTTTTTAAACATTTTGTCCTGCCTTTTTTGATGAAAAAACTTTTTTAATTAAAACAAAAAATAAAGGGACAAAAAAGATAGCTAAAATAGTTGCTGTTAAAGTTCCACCCACAATTCCTGTTCCAATAGAAATTCTACTATTTGCACCAGCTCCTGTTGATAATGCTAGAGGCATAATTCCTGCAATAAATGCTAAAGAAGTCATCATAATAGGTCTTAATCGCAATGTCGCTCCCTCAACAGCAGCTTCAAGAAGTGGTTTACCATTTTTGTATGAGATATCCACAAATTCAACAATTAATATAGCATTTTTAGCCGCTAGTCCAATAGTTGTAAGAAGTGCCACTTGAAAATATACATCATTATCCAATCCTCTAAAATAAACAGCTAAAACAGCTCCTACGATACCCAAAGGTACAACCATTAAAATAGAAAATGGTACAGACCAACTTTCGTATAAAGCAGCTAGGCATAAGAAAATGATTAATATAGAAATCGCATAAAGTAATCCTGATTGTCCCGTCGATAATCTCTCTTGATATGAAAGTCCACTCCATGAATGCATTGTTCCATTTGAGAGTTTATCTGCAATCTTATCCATCTCATTCATGGCAGAGCCTGAGCTTATTCCACTGTTTGCTGAACCTTGAATTTGATATGAAGCAAAACCATTATAACGGCTTAATTCTTCTGGACCATATTCCCATTTTGTGGTTGCAAATTCTGAAAAAGAAGTCATTGTTCCATTTGTATTTCTAATTTTCCAAGTATATAAATCTTCAGGTTTTGACCTAAAAGGAGCATCCCCTTGAATGTAAACTCTTTTTACTCTTGATCTATCAATAAAGTCATTTACATAAATACCAGCCCATGCAGCACTAAGAGTATAATCAATATCACTCATAGAAAGACCCAAAGATAAAGCTTTTTCCCTATCATATTCAATTTTTAGTTGAGGAGTTTCATCTGAACCATCTGCCCGAATTGAATTAATTTTATTATTTTGTCCTGCTTCTAATAATATCTTTTCTTTTACCTCTGCAAGAGTAATTCTTGAAGTTATTGCATCTGCTTGAAGTTGAAATTCAAATCCATCTGTTTGCCCTAAACCTTGAACAACAGGAGGATTCATAGAAATAACTTTTGCGTCACGAATAAAATAAGGTGAAGTTGGATTTGCAAATATCTCTGCTGCTCTATGACCAATAATATCAGAACGGCTATTTATATCAGGTCTTAAATCCCAGCTTTTAAGAGAAATGTAAGCTGTCCCAATATTTTGTCCACTGCTGTTACTACTATATCCTGAAATGGTAAAAATACTATTTATATTATGGGCTTCTTCTTTTAAGAAATAATCTTTAATTTTTTCTGCAACTTCAACAGTTCTTGAAGTAATTGCACCTACGGGTAAAGTGTATTGAACCATTAAACTACCCTGGTCTTCTTTTGGAAGAAAACTAGTAGGAAGTTTTATAAAAACAAAAACTAATAATCCAATAATACTAACATAAATAATCATCCAACGAATAGGCGTTTGTAATACTTTTGTAACACCATTTTTATATCTTGAAGTAATAGAATCAAATTTGTTCCCAAACCAGTGAGTAAAGCCTTTTTGTTTTTCATTTTTGTCATGGGGTTTTAATATAGTCGCACACAATGCGGGAGTTAATGTTAAAGCTACAATAACAGATAAAACCATAGAGGAAATAATTGTAACTGAAAATTGTCTATAAATAACTCCAGTTGAACCACTAAAAAATGCCATTGGTAAAAAAACCACTGAAAGCACGGTAGCCACTCCAACTAAAGCACTCGTAATTTCTTGCATAGAAATAATAGTCGCTTCTTTTGCAGGAAGTTTTTTTTCTCTCATATTTCGTTCAACATTTTCTACAACAACAATGGCATCATCAACTAAAAGTCCAATGGATAAGACTACTCCAAACATAGTAAGAGTATTAATTGAATAACCAAGAATATTTAAAATACCAAAAGTTCCAAGTAAAACAACAGGAACAGCAATTGCTGGAATTAAAGTTGCTCTCCAGCTTTTTAAGAAAATATACATTACAAAAACAACTAATAAAATAGCTTCAAAAAGTGTTTTAACTACTTCATTAATTGAAGCTTGAATAAAAAGTGTTGTATCTCTTGGATAATCTATTTTATATCCAACAGGTAGATTTTCCTCATATTTGCTCAAAAGTGCTTTTATACTATTAGCTGTTCTTATAGCATTTGCTCCTGAAGCTAATTGAATTGCAATACCAGAAGATGGTTTACCATTTAAAGCCGTGATATTACTATATGTTTGAGCTCCTATTTCAATCCTTGCAACATCTTTTAATTTAACAAATGAACCATTACTATTGTGTTTTACAAGAATATTTTCAAATTCTGATACAGTTTTAAATTTTGATCTAGCCGTAACCGTTACTGATAATTGTTGATTGCTAATTACAGGTAATCCACCAAGTTTACCAGCTGATGCTTGAGAGTTTTGTGCGCTTATTGCTGATTCTATGTCTGAGGGCATTAGCTTGTAAGATTCTAATTTTATTGGGTCAAGCCAAATACGCATCGCATATTGTCCCCCAAAAACTTGAACATCTCCAACACCTTCAAGTCTTGAAATACTATCTTGAAGATTACTTATTAAATAATCAGCAATATCAGCTTTTTCTGCCTTTTCTGTTTCGTCATATAATGAAGCTAATAATAAAAAATCTGATTGTGATTTAACAACTCTTAGCCCTTGTTTTTGAACATCATCTGGTAAACGAGAAAGAATCTGTTGGACTTTATTTTGTACTTGTACTTGAGCAATGTCCGGATCGGTTCCTTGTTGGAAGGTTATTTTTATTCTTGAATTTCCAGAAGAACTACTGCTTGAAGAGAAATAAATCATTCCATCAAGTCCTGTTAGTTGTTGTTCAATAATTTGAGTAACACTATTTTCAACAGTTTGCGCAGATGCTCCTGTGTAAGTGGTAGAAATATTGATTTGAGGAGGTGCAATATCTGGATATTGTTCCATTGGAAGTACGTATAGACTTACAATTCCGGCAATCATTATTACTAAAGAGATAACCCATGCAAATATAGGTCTAAAAACAAAAAATCTTGCTAACATATTAAACCTTTTTGGCTATTTTTATTATTTGTTTTCAATATATTTACTGCTTACATCAATAGGATTTACTTTACTTTTTTCATTGATTTTATTTAAACCTTCAATAATAATTTTATCATTGTTATTAATTCCCGCGCTTACTAGCCATCTGTTTCCAATAGCTCTTTCAATAGTAATCATTTGTTTTATAATTGAATTATCTTCTTTTAAAAGAGTAATTATAGGATTTGCTTTTGCATCCCTTGAAACTGCTTGTTGAGGCAATAAAAATGCTTTTGTATCAATTGCTCCTTGAACAGTTGCTTTTACAAACATTCCTGGTAATAAAATACCTTTTTCATTTGGAAATAAAGCTCGAAGAGTTACCGAACCTGTATTTTCGTCAACTGCAATTTCTTGAAGTTGTAGTTCACCTTTATGTTCATAAATACTTCCATCACTTAATGTTAAAGATACTTCAGTATTTCCTTTTTGAATATTCTTTTGACTTAAAAGTTTTCGTAAAGCTAAAAGTTGAGTATTTGATTGGCTTACATCAACATAAACACTGCTTGTATCTCTGATTGTAGCTAGAGCTTCAGTTTGATTTGCTGATATTAATGCTCCTTTTGTTACACTTGAAATACTAATATATCCAGAAATAGGGGCTTTAATATTTGTTCTTTCTAAATCAATTTTTGCACTTTCAAGACTTGCTTTTTTTTCTTCAACCAAAGCTTCTGCTTGAAGATAAATTGCTTTTGCATCTTCTGCTTCTTGTTTCGAGGTACCATCAAATTTTAATAATTCTTCATATCTTTGACTTTTAGTTTTAGCATTTTTTGCATCTACTTTTGCACTTTCAAGTGAAGCTTTTGCTTGAAAAAAACTAGCTTGATAAGATGCTGAGTCAATTTGATACAAGATTTCACCTTCTTTTACAAAACTACCTTCTGTAAAAAGTTGTTTAGTAATAATGCCACCAATTTGTGGTCTAACTTGAGAAACCAATTTTGCTTTTACTCTACCACTTAATTCTTGTTGTAATGGGATTGGTTGTTCTTGAAGTGTAATAACACCAACTTCTATAATTTGAATTTGTGGATTTGAAGAAACTTTATTTTCACAACCACTTAACACTATCAATGTAGCGGTTATTAAAATAAAGATTTTAGATTGTTTTGACACTTTGGTAGCCTTGATAATAAATTAATTAATTGATTGTATAACATCTATATTAATAAAATATTAATAATTAAGCCTGTGTATTTGATTTTGACCAAGAAATAATTTTTCTATCTTCCTGAATGATATGATGAACAAGTGCAATATCTATTATTTTTGCTAATTCTTTTTCAAAAAGACTTTCATCCATAGTCGGAAGTTGTTTTACAAAAGTATTTATTTTTTCGATTATATTAAAATGTAGTGCTTTGTGTTCTTCAAGAAAAGGATACTTCATTTCTTGCATAAATAGTTCTTCATGTTTAAAATGTGTTTTCATATATGAATATAAATCTGTTAAAACTTCTTTTATTTTTGCAGTTCTTTGTTCTGGTTCAACTTCTGTAAATGCTTCTTCTGCAATATCAAAAAGTTTTTTATGTTCTGCATCAATTTTTTTATCTTCAACACTATAAATATCTTTCCATCCAAAATTCTTTTTTAAATCTGATAAGGAAGTATTCCAAAGTTGGATTTTTTTATCTTCTAAAACAATATGTCTTATAAAATATTCTTCAATAAAATCTATAAGAGATTTTTCAATATCTTGTAATTCTAAGTTATTTAATTCAGAAATCAAAGTAGTAAGCATATTTAACATATTTTTATGAAGAAGTTTATGTGAGCTAAGTTCTGGATAATCTATTTGTGCCATATATTTTTGTTCATTAGCAAAATGTGTTCCCACGTAATCAAAAAGTTTTGAAATAACATCTTTTAGTTTTATCTTAACCTTATCATCATCTTTTAGTTTTGAAATATTCATGGCTTCTCTAGCAATTGTAAAAAGTTTTTGGTGTTCCTTATCAATCTTGAAATTATGGATATTATATTCAGATTTCCAAATTATTGAATTGGAATTTGTGTTATTTTTCATGAAAACCTTTAATATTTTCTTTTGTTACTTTTATTATGGATTTAAATTATTAATACAAGCTTTATTTTAAGATAGTTTACTATAATACAAGTAAAAATAGGAAGCATTTGAAGATGAGTAATATTGATATTATAGAAAAACCAACAACATGTGAACAAGAAAAATTAGTACAATCACAATTTAATACAAATGTCGCTTTTTTCATACATTTAAAAGCATATGATAATAAAGTAAGAGATGAATTGGAAAAAAGATTAACAGAAGTTTTCTTCTTTTCAAGGGGAATTGACTGGAAATTTGATAGTTTTGGAATAGAAAAAACAGGTTCAAGAGGAACAGATGTTTTAGGGTATTTTATTTTTAGAGCAGTTGAAATTGAGAAATTACAGAAATTATTTATTGAAGAATTTAAAGATTATGAAAATGCAATAAAAATCACATGTTCAGTTTCAAAATATGAAAAAGTTGAAGAGAGCTTTTTTGAGCTAGAGATATAAAATTGAGCCTATAAAATTGTCCTTTTATTTAAGGATTTACAAACATATATTAAATAAAGAAGAATTAAAAGGGCAACGGGTTTTATACAGTTTATTTTACGGGCTCCTGTTTACCTATAAATATCTCAGCATATATCCTATCCGTTCCTGCTATATGATGTAAAAACCAATCTACAAGATATATAAGTGTTTCTTGTGAGATTATAATTTCTACTTGGTTTAAATATTCACTATTTGAAATCTGATTATGATATTTTGTGAATTTATTTAGAAATTCTCTATGTTCATTTTTATGTTCATCTTTCTTATTGTATTTAAGATTATTAAATAATTCTTCTTCACAAGTAAAATGAAAATTTGCATAATCTATTAGTTTATTAATTATCATAAAAATATCTTTCTTTTGCGTATTGCTATAAATTGAAGTGCTTAATTGATTAATAATATTTAATAATTCTTTATGTTGTTCATCTATAAGAGGTATTCCTAAACTCATTGTTTTATCATTCCATATTATAGTATTCATTACTCAACCCCTTTATTTTTATGTAATAATGGTAAAGAAATCTTAAACTGAGCTCCGTAATAAGAGTTATCTTTATAATTAAAACTCATACTTTCTGCTTCAATAGTTCCATATAAATGCTCCTCAATAATCATTTTTGACATATATAATCCTATTCCCGTTCCATTTGTACTTTCTTTTGTTGTAAAATGAGATTCAAATATATTATCTATGATATCTGCTGGAATTCCCCCTGCATTATCTTTTATATATATCTCCAAAGTGTTGTCCTTTAGAAGAGTATCTATTATTATGAGTTTTATTTCTTTTGTATCTTTTTTTATTAATTCATCTTTTGCATTATTTAAAATATTTATTAGTACTTGAATTAATTCATTCTCATATGAAAATATAGAAATATCTTGTATATTTTGTTCTATAACTATATTTTTATTTTTAAATTCTGAAGATATTAGGTTAAAAGTTTTTTCAAATGTATTATTAATTTTAAATTCATTTTTATTCTTTTCATTATGAAAGAAGTCTCTAAAGTCATTAATTGTTTGAGATAAATGTTGAACAGAGTTATTAATACAATTCACAGTAAATTCAATATCATCCTCTTCCAATATATTCATTGCCTTTTTTAATTTTAGTCCAGAAGATGCAGTAGAAATAACTGAAAGAGGCTGTCTCCATTGATGAGCAATATTCTCAAGCATTTCCCCCATAGAAGCCATTTTAGATTGTTTTTGTATCATTTTTTCTTGTCTTTCTTTCTCTACTTCAATTAACTTTATTGAAGTAATATCTTGAGCTGAAGAATAAATTAATCTATTATCAATATCAATATTTGCAGACCATACTAAAGTGACATATGTTCCATTTTTATGTTGGTATCTATTTTCAAATAAAAGCACTGCTTCATAATTTTCTAGCTTTTTCATTTCATTAATTGTTTTCTCAATATCATCCGGATGAATGAAACCTAAGAAAGATTTATTAACAAGTTCTTCCTTATCATATCCTAGAATATTTTTACAAGCATTATTTATTTGAAGAATAAGTCCTGTAGTGTTAGTAATTAAATGTAAATTTATTGATATTTCAAAAAAATTATTAAACTCTTTTTCTAAGGATACTAGTCTATCTTTTGCTTTTAATTCATCGGTTATATCTGTTATTGTTAAATATAAAACTATTTCATCTTTATAAAATGTTGGTGATGAACTTACTCTTACATGTTTTTGTTCATTATTTGAGAGTTTATGCACAAACTCAAAAAAAGATTGCTCATTTTCTCGTGCAAAATTCATTTTTTCTTCAATTTCATTTATAGGAATAATATTAATATCTACTAGATTTAATGATAAAAATTCACTTAAAGTATATCCGTAAAAATCGATTGCACTATTATTTACATTTACAATATTCCCATTTGTAGGATTTACTAATATAATAATTAATTTATTTAATTCAAATAAATCTTTATATATCTTTTCATTTGCCATAAGTAGTTTTTCTTTTTCTTTTTCTATAGTAATATCTTGAATATTTGCAATAACTAATTTTTCATTTTCACCTTCATTTATGTTTTTCCCAAATGAAATTCTAATAGGAAATAGCTCACCACTTTTTTTTATTGCCTCAAACTCTAGATTAATTCCTTTATGTTTTAAAACACTTGTATTGAAATATTTTTTTATCCCATTTTCATGCGCATTCTGATACATATTAGGTACAATTTTTAGTAAAGAATTTTTCCCTATCATTTCTTCTTTTGAATATCCAAACATTATTTCAGCAGCTTTATTGAAAGTTTTTACATTTAAATTCTTTTCTACAGCGATAATTGCATTTGTATTAGATTCAATTATGGTATTAGAATAGTTTTTTTCATTAAGTATTTCATTATTACTTTGTATAAACTTCCTATTTGCAGGTCTAAAAATAAAAAAACCAACAATTAAAAGTGTAAATAAAGACATAAGTAAAATATAAAATTCAACTTCTTTTAGTTCTTTGATTTTATTTTCTGATTCTATTTGATAAAGTGATGTAATTTTATCAAAATGCATTAATAAACTTTCAGATTCTTCAAGTAAGTAATCACTGCTATTATCTTTGAAATTTTGCAATAATTGTAATTTTTCTAAATACTCATTAACTTTTTTATCTAATTGGACAGGAGAATTAAAATAATAATTATTAACTTCTTTACTCATAGGAAGAGAAATTAAATAATTATGAGAAGAATACATATTATTAATACTCTCTTTAAAAATTTCTAAATTTGAAGTTATTATAGAATTATAAATTCTTTGGCTTAACATTCTTTGTTTACCACTTAAGTTAATAGTTTTACTATCATTAGTTTGTAAATTTATTATTGTATTAATATTTATATATGCAAATATTGATAAAAACCCTAGAATCAATAAGGCTAATATGTATTTACTTGTAAAGTTTATAGATTCCATTTATTGTACTTTATAATTATTTTTAAATTCTAGTATATTATTATTTGAATAAAAGTTTACATTATTTATGGAATTATTTTCTTTTAGATTTCTTTCTGGAAGTATTTATTTTGTATTCTACTTTTTTTAATTTCTCTATTAATTTTGAAGAAAGTTTATACATATCCATCATAATATCTTTTTTTTCATTATTTAAATCTTTTTTACTATTATCATATCTATTTATTAAATCTAAATAATTCATATCTTTTAAATATGGATAAAAATATGCAGTTTTCTCCTCTTCAATTATCCATTCACTTAAAAGTGAAATAACAACTAATTCAGGTATCCAAGAACTGCCATTTGGCAAACAAACTTCAATGGTTTTTATTAAAGTATCATAATAAATCATCAAAGGTTCTTCTTTTTTTGCAAGTAATTTTAAAGTCGCATTTTTATGGGCATTTTCTATTAAACTTCTTAAATAAGTTGAGTTTATTACTGTATCTTGAAGTTGTTCTAGCAACTTCTTTAACGAAGAATAAACCAACTCTTTATCTTTATCATTACCTAATTCAAAGCTATATCCAATATTATCTATTTGATAAAAAGATTGCTCCAATGTCGTTCTTATAAATACTAAAAGTGCTTCTGTTTTTACATCTCTTAGAAGTTTTGGTTTTACTCTATTTTTGCAAGTCATATTTATGCATTAACTTTTATTTGATTTCTACCACTTCTTTTTGCTTCATAAAGTAAATCATCAGCTTGTTTATAAATTTTATCATCAATATCATTTGCATTTTTACATATTAATCCCATAGATGCAGTTATATAAGAACTGGCACTATTAAACTCATGGGTGATTTTTAAATCTTCAATATTACTTTTTATGGTGTTTGCAAATTCAATAGCTTTTTCTTTTGTATCCATTTGATAGACAATAGCAAATTCTTCTCCACCTAATCTAAAAGCAAAATCAGAAGAACGATGTAAACTTTCTTTTAAACAAGTTGCAAATTTTACTAAAACATCATCGCCTTTTTGATGTCCATAATTATCATTATAGAGTTTAAAATGATCAATATCCATAAATAAAAAAGAGACTAATTCGTCTTTTCTTTTTGCATTATTTATGATTTTAGGAAAGATTTCATCAAAATATCTTCTATTATAGATATTTGTAAGTCCATCTGTAATGCTTAGAATTTCTATTAATTTTCTATCTGTAATATCATATCGTATTGCACTATAACCAACTATTTTTCCTTCTTTGGAAAAATTTGGTTCAATGATCGCTTTTACCCAATAATAATCACCATTCTTTTTGAGATTTTTAATCTCTCCTTTCCAAATTTTTCCACTACTAATTGTTTCCCATAACTCTTTATATATTGAATCTGGCATATCAGGATGTTTTAGAATATTGTGATTTTTTCCTAATAATTCTTCTTTTGTATAACCAGATATTTCACAAAAAGCTTCAGAAACAGATACTATTCTACCTTTGTTATTTGTTGTTGAAGTAATAATATTTTTATCAATCAAATGATTAAAAATTTTTATCTCTTGAATTTGTTTTAGATTTAAAAATATATTTATAACCTTTGAAATTAACTCTTCTTGTAAAATAGGTTTTAAAATAATATCATTTGCACCATATTTATAGAATTTTGTTTTTAATTCATTTTCATTACTTTTAGTAACTATTATAATAGGGGAATTTTTGTAAGAATTCAAAGCTCTTATTTTTCGAGTAAGTTCTAAACCATCTAAATTTGGCATTTCATAATCACTTATAATTAATGAAAAACTTCTTTCTTGATTTAATATTTCAAGAGCTTTTGCTCCATCTTCAACAATGCTTACTTTTAATAAGAGTTTTTCTAAAGTTTGCTTAATTTGATTAGAAACAGTATTTGAATCTTCAACTATTAAAACACTTTCATTACGACAGAATTTCATTGCAGAAACTAAATTATAAATGTATCTAAACCCATTAGAATCTTTTAAAACATAATCAAGAATATTTGAATACTTGTATAAAAGCTCTTTTTCTAAAGTTGAACTAAAAATGATAGTTGGAATATTTTCTTTTTCTAATAATTCCAAAATCTGAGAGTTAGGACTATCGTTTAAAAATAGGTTAGAGATAACTACAAAGAAATCATTTTCTTTTATTAGTTTTTCTGTTTCTTCCATAGAGCTGGCTTCAAAAATTATTAATCTTTGATTATCTACAAATAAATTTCTAATAACACTTCTTATTACTATTGAATTGTCAATTATCAATATTTTTTTCATTTTTTAATCTTTATACCTATTTCTAATCTCTTTAAATTTATCAATATTTTCAAAAAATAAATCAATTAATTTAGGGTCAAAATGTTTACCTTTTTCATTTTTTAAAAGAGTAAAAATATCTTCATCGCTCCAAGCTTTTTTATAACATCTATCACTTCCTAAAGCATCAAATACATCTGCAATTGCAGTAATTCTTCCATAAATATGAATATCTTCACCTTTTAAATTTCTGGGATAACCATTTCCATCCCATTTTTCATGATGGTCACGTGCAACTATTGCTGCTGCTTTTAAAATTTCTCTTTTAGAATTTTTAAGGATGTTGTATCCTACAACAGTATGTTTTCGCATAACTTTCCATTCATCATCATCTAATTTCCCAGGTTTATTTAAAATAGAATCAGGAACACCAACTTTTCCTATATCATGCATTGGACTTGCTGTAAATAAAATCTCACCCTCTTTTTCATCTAACCCATATAATGTTGCTAAAAGTTTCGAATAAGTAGCAACTCTTTTTACATGATTTCCTGTTTCATTACTTCTACTTTCACCAATTTCTCCCATTTTATAAATTATTTCTCTTTGGGTTTCTTCTATTTCTTGATGTAGTTCAATTACATCTGTTATCTCTTTTCTGATACTCATATATTCTAAAATTTCACCATTTAGGTTTATGATAGGAACTACTGTTGCTAAGAAGTGATGGATTTTATTATCTTTAAGTTTATTACTTATTCTTCCTTTCCAAATTTTTCCTTGTGATAATTCTTTCCACATCTGCTCTACTTGAGAATTTTCAGAAACTCTATTTATATAATCATAAGGTTTTCCAATTAACTCTTTTTTTGTGTAACCACTAATTTCATAAAACTCTTTATCTGCATAAGTGATATTTTTATTTTTATCAAGTCTTAAAATAATATTACTTTGTTCAATGGCATTTTCATAAAGTTTTGAAAGATTAACTATTTCTTTGAAGTTATTTTGAGATATATCATATTGATTTTTCAAATACTCTTTAGTCTCTTCATTATTAGTAATATCAGTTCTAATTCCAATATATTCAAGAATTTCACCATTATTATCTATTATTGGATTTATTATTGTCTGAACCCAATATGCACTTCCATCTTTTTTTTTATTTTTAACTATTCCACTCCAAGGATTTTTTAATTCTTTAATAGTGTGCCACATCTCTTTAAATGCTAAAGAATCCATATCGGGATGTCTTACAATATTGTGAGGTCTTCCCAAAAGTTCCTTTTCTTCATATCCTGAAATAGTACAAAAAGCTTCATTCGCATAAGTTATTATTCCTTTTGCATCAGTTTTTGAAACAATAAAACTTCTATCTACAGTATTTTTATATTGATTTAATAGTTGAGTTTTACAAGTAACTTCATCTTCCATATCCTTATCACCTATAAAAATATCTGTTTTTAAGATTAACTCTTCAATAGCATAGGGTTTTCTTATAATCTCTTTTACGCCTAATCTAAAAGAGTCTCTTATAAGATTTGATGATATGTTTCCTGAGATAATCATGACTTTAATATTCAATTTATCTAATATTAAAGCTCTATTTTTGATTAAAAAATCATATCCATTAGATTCTTCAAGTTCTAAATCCAATAACATTAAATCAATTTTATTTAAATGAATTATTTCTAATGCTTCTTTTGCATTTTTTGCTTCTAATACTGTGTAATTTCTATTATGAAGAATATCTTTTAGTTGTTCTCTAACAACAAAAGAATCATCTACTATTAAAATAGTTTTTGATTTATTTCTTTCTAATTGTTTTATCAGATTTGGAATTTCTGAAATTTTGTATATAAAGTTTTTATCTTTGTTTATAAAATCTATAATTCCTTTTTGATAAGAAACCTCTCTTAATTGAGAGTCTGTTTGTGATGTAAGAACTATTATTTTGGCTTTTGAAGAAGATAACTCTTTTATAAGTTCATATCCATTTCCATCAGGAAGATTTATATCTAAGATTATATAATCTATGTTTTTATTATTGAGTATTTCTCTTGCTTCTTTTAATGTAGGAGCTAAAAATGTATTAAAGCCTGAACTAGAGAAGATATTATTGATTATTTTAATCATAGAAGAAGAATCTTCTACAATTAAGATATTGAAATTTTTTGATTTAAATTCAAAATAATCACATCTTTTCATTAAAATATATTCCTTGTTTTAAGCATCTTTATTCTTTTCTCCATTGTTCATAAAGTTTTTCAGCTTTTATTATCTCTTCACTAGTTGGTTTTCGTCTACATGAAAGATAACCCTTAGAATTATCACTTGACTCAAAAGGATAAACTGTTGCAAAAACCCAATAATATCCACCATCTTTTGTTGCATTTTTTACATATCCTGTCCAAATATTACCTTTTTGAACTGTATCCCATAAACTTTTAAATGCTTTTTTAGGCATATCTTTATGTCTTACCATATTATGCGGTTGTCCCATTAGTTCTTCAAGTGTATATCCAGCAATTTTACAAAAATCTTCATTTGCAAATTTTATTATTCCTTTAGCATCTGTTTCACTAACTAAAAATGCATTTTTATCTAGTACTGTTTCTTTTGACATCTTTAATTTCCTTTAGTTGAACTTTTTACTTTTTGCATCTGCTAACAATTCATTAGCCAACTGTGAAACATTTTGTGCAATTGATTTCACATGATTTGATTCACTTGCATTTTCTTGTGTTACACGGTCTAACATATTTACTGCATCATTTATCTGTTCAATTCCTGTCATTTGTTCTTTTGATGCTCTTGAAACATCTTCTATAATGTGAATTGTTTCTGAAATATTTTTATTTAATTCTTTATAACCATCTATCATATCAGCTGATACTGTTTTTCCATCATTTGCTTTCATAGTTGCTTCTTGAACAAGATTTTTTATCTCTTTAGCAGCATCTGCACTTCTATTTGCTAGATTTCTTACCTCTGCTGCAACAACTGCGAATCCTTTTCCTGCTTCTCCTGCCGTTGCTGCTTCTACTGCTGCATTTAAAGAAAGAATATTTGTTTGAAATGCTATTTGATCAATTACAGTAATCGCTTCATTTATAGAATTAACTTTTTGATTTATTTCATCCATTGAACTTGCTGTTTTACTAGCTAACTCTTCACCTGTAAAAACAGATTTTTTTACGATTTGTCCTAATGTTGCCATTTTTGTAGCGTTCTCAGCATTATTTCTTGTGATGCTTGTGATTTCTTCAAGGGCTGCTGCTGTTTCTTCCAAAGATGCTGCCTGATCATTTGCTTTTGAAGCTAAATTATTCATAGAAGATGTCATTACAGATGAATTTTGTTCTAAGGTTTGACCATTTTGGAAATTGTTTTTTGCATTTTTTTCTAAAGAACTTCCTAATTTATTAATACTTTCCATTAATAATTTCATATCATCTTTGTATTTATCAATTACTTTTATACTATCAGTGAAATCATCATCTGTATAACTATTAACAACTCTTAGAATTCTTGAAGTAGAGTCATCTAAACTATCTAGCATTTTATTTAGAGTATTTCTTAAAGTAGAAATCATTGGATTATTAGTTGATGCTTTTATTTTATTTTTATATATACCTTGTTCAACTTTGTCTGCGGTTAAAACAATTTCTCCCAAAACTTTCATATCATCTTTATTTCTATAATCTACAGTTCTTATCTCTTCATTCCATTTTTTTAACATAAAATCAAGTTTAGAATTACCTGTTGATTCTATATAATCAAATTCACTTTTTTCATAAGAAATGAATTTAATAAATTGCATAAAATAATCATTAACTACTTCTAAATCTTTATTTGAAATTGCACCAAACATTACTTCCCCTTTACTATCTATTGATGTAATAGTATAAAAAATATGTGACTTTTTTGTGAGCTTGTACAAAAATAATTTTATTTATATTTTTTTAGGAGAAGATGGTAACTTATATGGGTAATATAATAGTAAATTCAAAACCATTATTTATGTTCTTTACTTCTGTTTTTCCTTTCATATTTTGTTCAATTATTATTTTTGTCATGTATAAACCTATTCCTGTTCCATGGGAATTTGTTTTAGTTGTAAAGTATGGTTCAAATATAGATGATAAAATTTCTTTATTTTCTATTCCGCCTCCATTGTCTTGGATAATTAAATTTACAAATGAAGTGTTTTTTTCTGCATATATTAAAATAATTCCTTTTTCTATATTTTTATTCAATATAGCTTCTCTTGAATTAGATAATATATTGATTAAAGCTTGTTGTAATTGATTTTCTAAGCATACTAATGAAATAGTTTCAGGAATATTAACCTCAATTTTTATATTGTCTATTTTAAACTGAATATTTAGTAAAGAGATTACTTTTAAAACAATTTTTTTTAAGGAAATTCTTTTGAAATTTTCTGTTGATTTATAGAAGTTTTTGAAATCATCAATTGTTTGTGACATAAAATTTAATTGATTATTCATTTTTATACTCCAGTCATCAACATAGCCTTTATTTAATTTAGAACTTGCATATTTTTTGGTTATTACACATGAAAGAAGTGAAATTATATTAAGAGGTTGTCTCCAATTGTGAGCAATTGCAGCTATCATTTCTCCCATTACTGCCATTTTAGATTGTTGAATAAGTATTTCTTCTTGTTTATATCGTTTCTTAATTTCTTCTTCAACTCTTTGTTCAAGTTTTTCTTGAAAATTTTTCTCGCTTGTAATTATTTCAAATGTACAAATAAATCCATTGTTATATTTAACAGTTTTATTTCTAAACCATTCTTTTATTCCATCACTTTCAAAATAAAATTCTAAAGATTTAGCTTCTCCAGTTAATACTACTTCTTTGTAATTATCAAAAAGGCTTCTTCCATTAAGAGAATCTAGTGGTTTAAAATTCCCAGGTTGTATTTTAGATAATCGTTGACCAATAAGTTGTTCTTCACTTAAATTAACAATTTTACATGCTTCTTTATTTGACATTGTGAATATAAAATCAATAATTTCTCCATCTTTATTATAGAAGCTATCAAAAGCCATTATTCCATCAAGAGAACTATCTAAAATAGCTTTTAAAGAATTTGCTTTTTCTAGTAATCTTTTTTCATTATATTTTTCTTTTGTTACATCATTATGAATACCTATCATTCGTATAGGTTTTCCATTATTATCTCTAATTATACTTCCTCTACATCTTATCCAAAGAGTATGTCCTTTTTTATGTTTATAGCGTACAATCTGGTCGTAAGGATGTTCAGGATTTTTATAATGCTTGTTAAAATTATCAATTGTCTTTTCTAAATCTTCATAAAATATCAATTCTTGCCATTCTGAAGTTAAATGTTTCTTTTCTTCAAAAGAGTACCCTAATACTTTCCAAAACTTGGGACTTAACCATTCATTTTCAGGATTTTCAAGATCCCAATACCAGATTCCGTCTAAAGAATTTTCTTGTAGAAAATCAAAAATTGTCGAGTCTTTTTGAATTATTTCATATAATTCAGTTTTTAAATAGTAGTCTTTGTTCACTTTTGCCTTTTTTTAATTAACAATTACTAATCTGTAGCCAATTTTTGGAATATTTTCAATTATATCACAAGATAATTTCTTACGAATGTTTTTTACTAATGTTCTTAAACTCGTGCTAGTCATTATTTTATCATCGCACCATATCATTTGTTCTATAGTTCTATATGAAACGATAGAAGATTTCTTTTGTATTAAAAGTTTTATAAATTCGATCTCTTTGCTGGTAAATTTCCTAATTTCATTATTAACTACTACTTGTGAATTTTGTAAATCTAAAATTGTTGAAGGATTTAATTGGATACTTTTATTTATAAATTCATTCTTTTGATGATTATATATTTTTTCCATTAATTTTTCAATTTTATCAGAAGTTAATGGTTTGATAAAATACCCTTGGATATTACTATTAGAAACTTTTAAAAGATTGTCATTATCAGAATAAGCCGAAATAACTATAATAGGAATAGAATAGTTTATTTCCTTTATTTTATTTATGGTATCTAAACCATTTAATTTAGGTATATTTAAATCACATAGTATTACATTTATTTTATTTGTTTTAAAAATTTCAATAGCTTCATACCCATCTGTTGCACTATATACTGTAGAAAATTCTGATTCAAAGATTCCAATCATAAGTTCTAATGTTTCTAAATTATCTTCAATAATTAGAATATTTTGTTTTAAAAAATCCAATATATACCTTTAATTCATAGCTGTTGACTTATTTACTACACCTTTACTATTGTAAAATAATATAAAAAAGATGTGAGTATTTTGTGAGTTATAATTAAATTATATTTAACATTATCTTATTTTATTGTAAAAACTTTATAAGTACTCATTATAAAATAAGCTAAAATCGAAATTAAACAAATAGCCGCACCTATTGGAAAAAAAGTTTCATCATGAAAACTAAGTGCAATTGAAGAAATAATTGCTCCCAATCCAAATTGTAAAACTCCTACAACACCAGAAGCAACTCCTGCATTTTTGGGAAAGTGTTCTAAAGTTAATGCCATACAATTTCCAAAAATAAACGCCATCATACTCATGTAGCAAGCTATTAAAATTACAGTTAAAATAAGAGTTATACTTTCATAATTTAAAGCAAATAATCCACCCGAAATTATTTGTACTAAAATTGCCATTTTAACTAGTTCAATTGGATTATATTTTTTTAATAATATCAAATTTACTTTTATCATTAGTATTAAAATAATAAAATTAATTCCAAAGAAAAAAGGAAAATAATCTGTTGGAATTTTAAAATATTCTATATAAATAAATGATGTTTTTGCAATAATTACAAAAAAACCACCAAAACTAAATCCTAAAACAAGCATTGCTTTTAATGCTTGTTTATGACTTAATACTGTTTTAAAAGATTCAATTACATTTTGTTTTGAATAAGTATAACTTTCTTCCAAATCTTTATATATAAAAAATGCAACAAATAAAGCATAAATTGTTAAAAATATAAAAACTGCTTTCCAAGAATAAAAATGAATAATAAACGCACCAATTGCAGGAGCAATTAATGGGGCAAAACTTCTTACCATTCCAATAAGTGCAAATACTTTTGCAGCTTCTTTTCCATGAAATCTATCTCTTACTGCTGCTGCTGCATTTACAACTACAATTCCCCCAAAAAAAGCTTCAAAAAATCTAAAAAACCATAACTCATAAATAGTGGTACTAAAAATAATTACAAAACTAAAAAGTGCAAAACCTAAAAGTCCATAAACAGAACTCATTTTTCTTCCATATTTATCAGAAATTGGTCCACCAAATATTTGACCAACCGAAAAACCAATTAAAAATATAGATAAAGATAATTCTATTTTTTCAATACTTACATTAAAAGCATTTGCAATATCAGGAATAGATGGAATATATGTATCAACTCCCATGGGTGCTACTGAAGATAAAATTGATAAAAGAATGATTAAGTATAAGTGATTAGTACTTTTTTTCATGATAGTTCTTCCACACTTAAGGCTACTTTTTCAAGAAGCTTAATGAGTGTATTCATATCTTCATCTTTTAGTTTTGAACTTAAATTTTTTCTAAAACCTTTTACATAAACTGAACATTTATCCAAAATATCCTCACCTTCTGGTGTTATTTCAATCAAATTTGTTCTTTTATCTTTTTGAGTTTTTTTAATAAAATCTTTAGTTTCTAAAGCATTTAAAGCTCTACAAATAGTAGTTTTATCTTTTCCTAAAATAGTTGCAATTTTTGTTTGAGTTACATCTGATTCATATTTTATAATCTCTAAAACAGCCCTTTGTTCAGGTGCAATATTAAAAGGTTGAAGCATTTGAGTATATTTATTATTTATTTTATTTGCTGTTTGGTTGATTTTAAAACCAATTGATCTTTCTAATTCATAAGACAGAATAAATCCTTTAATTGTATATGCAATAGTTGCATATACAACCTTTTAAAAAGGTTAAAAATATTAGTTATTTATTACTTGTAAAATATCTAAAGGATGTTTTACTATAAAATCAGCTCCATTTGTTAAGAGTTCTTCTTCATCTCTAAATCCCCATAAAACACCAATTGCTTTCATATTTGCACTTTTTGCTGTTTGCATATCAACCATTGTATCACCAACAAAGAATATTTCAGAACAAGGAATATTTAATGCTTTTGCTATATTTATTGCGCCAATTGGATCAGGTTTTCTTGGAACTTCTTTTTTTTGTCCATGAACTTCTTTGAAATTATAATTTTTAAATAAATGATTTATATAAGCAACCGTAAAATCATGGGGTTTATTTGATAATACTGCTAAATTATAATCAAGTTTTTTAAGTTCATCCAATAATTCATAAATTCCTGCATAGGGTTTTGTTTTAGCATGAAGTTGTTGGTCGTACTCTTTTTTGAATCTTTTTAAAACTTCATTTTTTATCTCTTGGGAAGAATCTTTTAAAGCATTATTCACTAAAACATCAACACCACTTCCAACAAAATATTTATAATCATCTATTTTATGTATAGGAAGATTTAATTCCTCCAAAACTTTATTCATACAAACAGCTATATCTTCTAAAGAATCTATTAGCGTACCATCTAAATCAAATATTATTGTTTTTTTACCAGCCACCACTTGCTCCTCCTCCACCAAAACTTCCTCCTTTTCCCGAAAAATCTTTACTTATTGAATTAACACTTTTCATCATATTTCCTACTGTATCTAAAACTTCTTCAAGATTTTTAGAGTTTATAGAATTGTTTGAATATTCATTTATCAAAAGATTGTTAAAACTTTTGATGCTCGCATAACTAATTATAAAAACAAAAATAAAAATACCAATTGAGAGTATTAAATAGTATTCAGTAAAGCCTTTTGAAATCAAAAAAGTTAAAAACCCTAGAAAAGAAGAATTCATCAATGATCTTGAAGTTTTATAAAAGAATAAATTTTTTGTTTTTCTTGAAATAGAGTTTGTAAACATTGAAAAAAATATTAAAGCAAAAAAAATCAAAGGAATAAAAAAAGCTAATTTATCGTTATTTGAGAAATCCCCCGTATCTGCTTTTGGGCTATATTCACCTTGAATAGATAAAATAATTTCATTAACAGCTTTTAAAACTCCAAGTTCATACTGTTTTGCTTTAAAATTTGGCATTATTGTATAATTTATAATTTCATGGGAAATTTTATCTGTTAACGCGCCTTCTAGTCCATAACCAACTTCAATACGAATTTTCTTTTCAGCCATTGAAATTACGAGTAAAACACCATTATTTTTTTCTTTTTCTCCAATTCCCCAATATCGCCCAAGTTGATATGAGTAATCTTCTATTTCATAACCATGAAGTGAATCTAAAATAACAACAACAATTTGATTTGTTTTTCTTTTTTCATGGTCTTTTAAAATAGAGTTAATATCATTTTTTATTGCAGGTGATAATAAATTTACTTGGTCAATTATTCTTCCTTCTAGTTTTGGAAAATATTGAGTTATATCAGCATTTAAAAAAGAGAAGATAAAAGATAGAATTAATATAATTTTTTTCATGTTAACTCGATTACATTATTTGGAAGTTCATTTGCATCATCTGCTTTGATTGGGAATTTCTCAATTAAAATAGAACTACAAGCTACGATTGCTTTTATATATCCATTTAATAGCTGATTATCTTTTATATCACTTATAAATTCATCTACAATACTTTGCCAATGGCTATTTGGAATACTTTTAGATATTTCTTCATCCACAACTATCTCTACAAATTTTTCATCAAAACTTACAAAAAACATTATTACTTGTTTTGATTTTGTTTTATGCAATTGTAAATTAAAAAATTGATTATGGGCATTTCTTGAAGCTACTTGATATTTATAATTTTTAGGAAGGATTTTTAAAAAATAGCTTTTAAACCTTTCTGAAAAAACATAAATACCAATAAATACTAATAATTGTATTTGAATTAATTCAAATGCAGTTTTAAAACTAACAAGTAATAATAAAAATGAAATGAAGAATAGACTAAAAACTGCAAACATTGCAGAGGCTAATTTATAATTTCCGCTTCTTTTTGTAACAACTGCCACAAGTTCCATAGAACTAAATTTCTCAAGATTTTCTATCTCTTTTGAAATAAGTTCTTTTTCTTTATTACTCAAAATCATTAGAATTTAACTTTTGGAGCATCTTGCTCTGTTTGACTTGCACTAAAAGTTTCTTTGATTTTAGCTTCAGGATGTACAATTGCAGCTACAAGTTTTCCTGGCATTGTTTTTAACTCTAAGTTGTAAAGTTTTACAGCTTCAATAAAATCTTTTCGGGCAACTGTAATTCTGTTTTCTGTTCCCTCAAGCTGAGATTGAAGAGCCATAAAATTTTGATTTGCTTTTAACTCAGGATATTTTTCAACAACAACCATAAGTTTTGATAAAGCGCTTGAAAGACCTGTTTGAGCATTTGAAAATTGTTGCATAGCTTCTTTATTATTTAAACTATCTGCATTTATATTCATTTGAGAAACTTTACTTCTTGCTTCTGTAACTTCAACAAAAGTGCTTTTTTCATGTTGCGCATAAGCTTTTACAGTTTCAACTAAATTTGGTATTAAATCAGCTCTTCTTTTATATTGATTTTGTACTTGTGACCATTTTTCATTTACATTTTCATCAAGTTTTGGAATATTATTGTAGTTTGAAATTATTAGATAAATCAAAGGAACGATAATAACAAGAATAATTAAGATAAGAATTTTTTTCATATTTGACCTTTTAGGAAATTTAGAGATAGTATAAGAAATATCATTAATTTGCTATAAAGTATTACATAATAAGATTATTATATTAAGCAGTAATAAACTATAATCACTTTTGTGTAAAAATATACACAAATTTTTATTTATTTGATAATCGATAGAATATAAACAATTTTTTAATAGATGTTGAATATGATTATCAATAATTATTTTTAGAAAACAAAATGGAGTATATAAAATGAACGCATCAGAATTATTTGTAAAAGCGTTAGAAAACGAAGGTGTTGAATATATTTTTGGAATTCCAGGTGAAGAAAATCTTGATTTTCTTGATGCACTACGAACTTCAAATATTAAATTAATTTTAACAAGACATGAGCAAGGTGCTGGATTTATGGCAGCTACTTATGGAAGATTAACTGGAAAAGTTGGAGTTTGTTTATCAACTCTTGGCCCTGGAGCTACAAATTTCGCAACAAGTGCAGCTTATGCACAACTTGGTGGAATGCCTATGATGATGATTACAGGTCAAAAACCAATCAAAAAATCAAAACAAGGAAGATTTCAAATTATCGACATCGTTGGTATGATGAAACCTATGACTAAATATGCAAAACAAGTTGTTAATGGAAATAACATTCCATCAATGGTGAGAGAAGCATTTAAAATCGCAACTACTGAAAGACCAGGTGCCGTTCATATTGAATTACCTGAAGATATTGCAGCTGAAGAAGTTGAATTTAATATTTACCCTGTAAAAGAGTTCAAATATCCAAAAGCTGGAAAAGACACTATTGCTGATGCAGTTAAAATGATTGAAAATGCAAAAAGACCATTATTATTAGTAGGTGCTGGTGCAAATAGAACAAGAATTGGAACAGCTTTAACAGATTTCGTTAATGAAACTGGAATTCCATTTTTCTCTACACAAATGGGAAAAGGTGTTATTGATGAAAATCATAAACTTTGTTTATCAACTGCTGCATTATCTAAAGATGACTTTATTCACTGCGCAATTGAAAGAGCTGACTTAATCATTAATGTTGGACATGATGTTATTGAAAAACCACCATTTTTTATGGAAAATACACCAGATGCTACAAAAGTTATTCATGTTAACTTTTCACCATCAGATGTAGATGATACATATTTCCCACAACTTGATGTTATTGGTGATATTGCTTCAAATATTACAAGTTTAACAACTGCAATTTCTCCTCAAGAACATTGGGATTTTGAATATTATATTAGAATGGTTGATGAGATTAAAACGCATTTAAATAAATACTTTGGAGATACAAGATTCCCAATCTTACCTCAAAGAGCTGTAAGAACTATTAGACAAACATTAGCTGCTGAAGATATTGTAACACTTGATAATGGTGTTTATAAAATCTGGTTTGCAAGAAACTATAGATGTGCTCAACCAAATACATTATTACTTGATAATGCATTAGCGACTATGGGTGCTGGACTTCCATCTGGAATGGCTGCAAAAATGGTAAATCCTGATAAAAAAGTTGTTGCTGTTTGTGGCGATGGTGGATTTATGATGAATTCTCAAGAAATGGAAACAGCAGTTAGATTAGGTCTTGACATAACAGTAATTATTTTAAATGATAATGCTTATGGAATGATTAAATGGAAACAAACAGGAATGGGATTTGAAACATTTGGTTTAGATTTAGGGAATCCTGATTTTGTTAAATATGCTGAAGCTTATGGCGCACATGGTTATAGACCAACATCTTGTGAAGATTTTGCAGAAACTTTAGAAAAATGTGTAAACAGCAAAGGTGTACATTTAATTGATTTAGCAGTAGATTACTCTTTAAATCATGCAATTTTAAATGATTTATTAGCTAAAAAACAATGTTTAATATAAAAATTTGAAAGGAAAAATATGAGTACAATAGAAGTAACATCACCATTTGACGGCAAAGTTGTTGGAACAGTAAAGTTTAGTACATTTGAAGAAGTAGAAGGTGCTATTGATTTAGCTCATAAGACTTTTTTAGATACAGCTAACTGGTTACCAAGATACAAAAGAGTTGAGATTTTAGAAAATGTAATGAAAATTATGTCTTCTCAAGTTGAAGAGCTTACAATCCTTTGCGCAAGTGAAGGTGGAAAGCCTTATATTGACTCAAAAGTTGAAATTCTAAGAGCTATTAATGGTATTAAAATTGCTATTGAACACCTAAGTGTTTATGAAGGTAAAGAAATAGCAATGGGACATACAAGTACAAGTGCAAATAGAATGGCTTATACTTTTAAAGAACCAATAGGAGTTGTTGCTGCAATTTCTGCATTTAATCACCCATTTAACTTAGCAGTTCATCAAGTTATTCCTGCACTTGCTGTTGGTTGCCCTGTAATTATTAGACCAGCTACTCAAACTCCAATGAGTGCAATTAGACTTGTAGAGATTCTTGAAGAAGCAGGACTTCCAAAAGGATGGGCACAAGCTGTTGTTTGTGATAGACGTGGTGGAGAGTTATTAGCAACTTCTACAAAAACTAACTTCTTAACATTCATCGGTTCAGGACCTGTTGGCTGGTACTTAAACTCAAAAGTAAGTCCAGGTACAAGGGTTGCTCTTGAGCATGGTGGAGTTGCACCTGTTATTGTTGAGCCAGATGCTGATATTGCAGATATGATACCAGCACTTGCAAAAGGTGGTTTTTACCATGCTGGACAAGTTTGTGTTTCTGTTCAAAGAATTTATGTACATGAATCAATTTTTGATGAGGTTGCAAATAAGTTAGCAAATGTTGCATCAAAATTAGTTGTTGGTGACCAATTAGATCCAAAAACTGAAGTTGGACCATTAATTAACAATGATGAAGTAAACAGAGTTGAAGAATGGGTAAATGATGCTGTTGCTAAAGGTGCAAAAATTTTAACTGGTGGAAAAAGAATAGGTGCTTCTTGTTTTGAACCAACTGTTATTTTAAATCCTAGTGAAGATGCAATTATCTCTCAAAAAGAAATATTTGGACCGGTTGTTTGTATTTATTCATATAAAACTTTAGATGAAGCAATTGCAAGAGCAAATTCATTAGAAGTATCTTTTCAAGCAGCTGTATTTACAAAAAATATAGACACAGCTTTAAAAGCAGTAAAAAGATTAAATGCAACTGCTGTTATGGTAAATGACCATACTGCTTTTAGAGTAGATTGGATGCCATTTGGCGGAGCTAGAATTTCTGGTCTTGGAATGGGTGGAATTCCTTATTCAATGGAAGAAATGTCAAACGAAAAAATGATGGTGATTAAATCACCTGTTTTATAATAAATAGCAAAGTTTGTAAAAGCTAAGGTTTTTTAACCTTAGCTTTTTTTATTTTTAAAAATAATAGGATAATTATGACTTGGGAAGATATAATTGAGAATGAAAAACAAAAACCTTATTATCAAAGTTTAAAAGAAGAAATTGATAGAAGATATGAAATAAGTACAGTTTTTCCAGAAAAACAAAACATATTTAAAGCTTTTTCTTTATCAAAAATTGAAGATTTAAAAGTTGTAATTCTAGGGCAAGACCCATATCATGGTTTTGGGCAAGCGCAAGGATTATCATTTTCAACTCCAAAAGAGATAAAAAATCCACCATCAATGATGAATATTTTAAAAGAGATTAAAGATGATTTACAAAAAGATTCTATTTGTAGTGATGGAGATTTAACTCCTTGGGCAAAAGATGGAGTGTTACTTTTGAATACTATTCTAACAGTTGAAGAATCTCTTCCTAAGTCACATCATAAACTTGGATGGGAAATTTTTACAGATAATATAATCAAATATATAAGTGATAATTGTGAAAATGTAGTTTTTTTACTTTGGGGAAGTCCTGCAATTTCAAAGTCAAAATTAATTAATACAAAAAAGCATCATATTTTAACTGCTCCACATCCAAGTCCACTTTCATCTTATCGTGGTTTTTTTGGATGTAAACATTTTTCCAAAACAAATAACATATTAAAAAGTTTAGGAAAAAAAGAGATAAATTGGTAAAATACTATGAAAAAATATTTGAAAGTCTAGTTTTCATTTTAGAAAGAGATAATTTCATCGCTGAATAAATCATCATTTTAGCCATATTTTTCCACTGAGGTTTTTCATAACATGGATTTGGACATTTTCTACATCTAGGTTTTATTTCATGTGGACATTGCTGAAGTCTTGAAAATGAGTAGTTTATAGATTCTGTACACTCTTTGCATAAAGTCAATTCAATATTAAAAAGATTTGATTTATATTCAAGAGTAATATTTTTTGTTTCTTGGTTACTATGTTTATTGTGACAATAAGTTTCAAAAAAGTTTTTTAAAGTATTTATTTCTATTTCAAATTTTTCATTAGTCATGATAGTAGTTATCCTATGTAACTTAATTTTCAATATTTTTACATAAAATACGGAAATAGACCTTGACAACAATCAATAAAAAGGGAAATTGTGGAAAAAACAGGATTAGAAGATTTTTATTTTTTTAGTTTCTTAAAAGAAGAAGACCTTATTAGATTAAAAGAGATAAGTGTAAAAAAATATTTCAATAAAGATGAAATTCTTTTTTATAAAGGTGACGAAGCTAAATACTTACATTTATTAATAAAAGGTATAGCAAAACTTTATACATACGACCACAAAGACAATGAAGTAATAATTCATAATTTAATGGCTCCATCTTTAATTGCAGAAATTGTAAATTATGAAGAGATGAGATTTCCTGCAAATTGTTCATTTGAAACTAAAGCTGAAGTATTATTAATAGATTATGAAAAGTTTAAAAAAGAGTTTTTATTAAAACCTGAAATTTCAATATTTTTTATAAAATCATTAACAAAAAAAATAAAAGCATTAGAAAGTTTCATAAACTATAATATAAGTTCAAATAGTATAGAAAAAATTGCTAAATTTTTAGTTGATAATGAATCAATACTAATAAATTTAAAGCAAGTGAAAATTGCTCAAATATTAAATATTACTCCAGAAACTTTTTCAAGAAAACTTGCAAAACTAAAAAAAGAAGAAGTTATCCAAAATGAAAATGGGTATATAAAGATACTAGATTATTCAAAATTAAAACTTTATATAAATAATTAAGAAGAAATTAATGTCTTTTAAAATTATTTTGTTATAATTATTTAAACCATTTTAAAAGGAGAAAAAATGAAAAGATTAGTTGCATTATTAATGTTATGTTGTTCTTTTTTGTTTGCAGAAATTAATTTACAAACAGCATCAAAAGAAGAATTAATGAGTGTTAAAGGTATTGGTGAGAAAAAAGCTGAGCAAATCATTGAATACCGAAAAACAAACACAATCACAAAAGCTGATGATTTAAAAAATATCAAAGGTTTTGGAGATAGTATTGTTGGAAATGTAAAAGATGCAAATCCAGTATCAAAAGAAAAAGTAAACAAAAAAGTTGAAGATAAAAAAGACGAGAAGAAAAAAGAATTAAATGGTGCGGTTGATAAAAAAATAGAAAAAGCTACAAGTTTAGTACCAAAATTTTAGTCTAAAATGGGGAATTTCCTCATTTTAGATTTTTACTTCATTTATGCTAGAATCCTTAAAAATTAAATAAGGTTCTCTTTGAAATTCTCACCAAATGATATTTGTCCCTGTGGCTCTTTAAAAAAATATAAAAAGTGTTGTAAACCTTTTCACGATAAAATTACTTTCCCAAAAACTGCACTTGAATTAATGAAATCAAGATTTTCTGCTTTTGCTGTTTTAATTGCGGATTATATAATTTTTACAACTCATGAGAATAATTCTGATTATATAAGTGATTTGAAATCATGGAATCAAGATATTATGAACTTTTCTAAAAATACAAGATTTGAAAGATTAGAAATTTTAGATTTTATTGAAGGGGAAGTTGAAAGTTTTGTGACATTTAAAGCTACTTTATTTCAAGATAATACTGATATTTCATTTATTGAAAAAAGTAGATTTTTAAAAGTAGAAGATAAATGGTTATATATTGATGGACGATTTATAGATGAAGGAAAAAAATGAAAATACTATTTTCTCCAAGTGAAACAAAAATAGCAGGTGGAAAAGAGATTCCTTTTGATAAAAATAGTTTTATTTTTCCAGAACTATATGAGAAAAGAATGGAAATTGTAAAACAATATAATGATTTCATTTTAAATGCCTCAAAAGAAGAGTTAATAAAACTTTTTGGAACAAAAAAAGAAGATGTATTAGCGCAATATTCAAAAGATTTATTTAAAACACCTACAACAAAAGTAATTCAAAGATATGATGGAGTTGCCTTTGATTATTTAGAATATTCAAAATTAGAATCAAATGAAAAAGCTTATATAGATGAAAATGTTTTGATTTTTTCAAACCTTTTTGGGGTTTTAAAAGCAGGGGATAATGGACTTCCTGATTATAAATTAAAACAAGGGGAGACTTTCTCTAATTTAAAAATTGAGAAATTTTATAATGATAATTTCTCAAAAGTTTTAGATGAATATTTAAAAGATGAAGATATTATTGATTTAAGAGCTGGATTTTATGAAAAGTTTTACAAAATAGAAAAACCATATACAACTATGAAATTTATAAAAGATGGAAAAGTTGTAAGCCATTGGGCAAAAGCTTATAGGGGAATTATTTTAAAACTATTGGCTCAAAATGATATTAAAACGATTGATGAATTGATAAATATGAAAGTAGAAAATTTAAGAATCGAAGAGATAAAAAAAGTAAAAATTAAAACAGAAATTGTATATTCAATTATTTAAAGGTTAAAGATGATAAAAAAACCAGCAATAGCTTTTTTGCTCGATAAAAAAGGTGGAGCAATTGAGTTAAGTTATGAAGAATTAAATCATGTAGATAAAAATGGAAAAATATTATGGGTTCATTTTGATTATTCAAGCCCTGAAGCAGTTGATTGGATTACAAATAAAAGTGAGATAGATTCTATCGCAATGGATGCACTTCTAACAGAAGAAACAAGACCTAGAACTACACTTCTAAATGATTCAATACTAATTGCCCTAAGAGGTGTAAATTTAAATCCTAATTCAAAGCCTGAAGATATGGTTTCTATTAGATTATATATTTCTACTCATTTAATAATTAGTACAAGAAAAAGAGATATTTTATCTGTTACAGAAATAATTGATATTCTAAAAAAAGGTATTGGACCAAAAAGTTCTTCAGAGTTTTTAACGGAATTGATTTATAGAGTAACAGATAGAATGGAAGATGTTATAAATCAAATAGAAGATAGAACAAATGCTTTAGAAGAAAATTTGATTGATTCAACGGATCTAAAATTTAGAAATGAGATATTATCAGTTAGAAGAGAAATTATTATATTAAGAAGATATTTATTTCCTCAAAAAGAGGCATTAAATAAGCTATATAATGACAAAATTACTTGGATAAATGAATATGAAAGAATAGAAATAAGAGAGACAAATGACCAACTTATGAGGCATATTGAAGAGCTTGATACAATAAGAGATAAAGTTTCGTTAATTCAAGAAGAATTAGCGAATTCATTAAGTGATCAAGTAAATAAAAAGATGTATATTTTATCTATTATTTCAGCAATATTTTTACCTCTTACATTTTTGACGGGACTTCTTGGAATAAATATAGGTGGAATTCCTGGTGCTCAAAATGATAATGCTTTTTACATCTTTTCAATAATTTTAGTTATGGTAACTAGTGTGCAATTTTATATTTTTAAAAAGAAAAAATGGCTTTAGTGATTTTTATTATATTTTATTGATGAGTATAAAGATAATAAAATAAAAGAAATTCCAATAAGTCCTGTCAAAACTTCAGGAATCTGAAGCTTTGTACTTAAAAGCATAATAAAAGCTAATATTCCAATTGCATAATGAGCGCCATGTTCTAAAAAAATATAAGTATCTAGAGTTCCTTTTTCTACTAAATATATGGTTAGTGATCGAACAAACATAGCTCCAATTCCCAGACCAATCATAATGGTAACAATATTCTTAGTAATTGCAAAAGAGCCAATAACTCCATCAAATGAAAAAGAAGCATCTAAAACTTCTAAATATAAAAATCCTATAACACTTCCTTTTTTTATAAGATTTTGAAGATTATTACTTCCTTTTTCTAATATTAAACAAATAAAATGAATAACTAAATAAACACTAATCCCCCAAATTCCAGCAATAAAAAAATCATATTTTTTTGAATCTTCAATAAAATAAAGAAAAAAGATTAATAAAATAAATGTTATAAGATATGGAATAATTTTGTTTTCCCCAAAACTTGATAATTTTTGTTCAAATTTTTTAGCCCAGAAAATCTTTCTTTTATTATCAAATAAGAAATTTAGAAATACCAAAAATAAAAACATACTTCCAAAAGAACAGACTTCAGAATGATGTGAAATCAACTCTTTTGCATAAGTTTCTGGTTCATTTATGGCTAAATTAAATACTTCAATTAAACTAATACTTGTTGTGATCGAAACAATCAAAAGAGGGAAAAGTAGTCTCATTCCAAAAACTGCAATAAAAATCCCAACAGTTAGAAATGTTTTTTTCCAAAAATTATTCCAATTTTTTATTATTGAAGCATTTACAATTGCATTATCAAAAGATAAGGAAATTTCCATAAGAATTAAAATTATAGTTAACCATAAAACATTTAAACTATTTGTTAATCCACCTTTTAGAAAAGCCAAATAACTTACCAAAATTAAAGAAAATAAAGTAAGAAAAAAGGATAATCTAAAATATTTCAATTTAAATTTTTCTTCTAAAATGTACATCCATTTGAGGAAAAGGCATTTCAATACTATTTTCTTGTAAAGTGTTATAAATAAATATTAAAAAATCAGACATAGAAGAAGAACCTATTCCATCTTCATTTGGATTTTCACTTATCCAAACGAGTAATTCAAAATCTATTGAACTAGCACCCATTAAAGTCATTCTTACTTTTGGTGATTTTTCCAAATTTGTTTTTATATAAATTAAATTACTTTTTTCCAATGAATCTAAAATTATTTTAATTACATTTTCAATATTAGAACCATAAGCAATCCCAAAAGGAACATGAAGTCTTCTTACATCATCTGAAAATGTAAGATTTATTACATTTCCTTGAATTAAAGTTGCATTTGGGATTATAATATCAATATTATCAAAAGTTGTAATTACACTACTTCTCATATTAATTTGATCTACTTTTCCTCTTAAACCTGTACCGATTTCTATTATATTTCCAACTTGAATTGATTTTTCAAAAATTAGAATTATTCCTGAAATGAAATTTGATACAATATTTTGTAAACCAAAACCGATACCAACTGATAAAGCTCCAACTAAAATTGTAAGAGAAGATAAATCAATACCTACAGATTTTAAACCAAATACAAAAGTCATAGCAACTAAAAAGTAATATCCAAGATTTGCTAACATTGTTCTTGTGGCAATAGAAGTACTTCTTAGATAATGTGTTTTAGCATTAGTGATTCTTTTTTTATAAAAAGTTGCAATTGAAAAACCAAAAATGAAAATCAGAAAGAATTTTGCAATAGCCAAAATAGATATTCCCTCTCCAATTGGAATAATAGGATTATTTATTTCAGTCCAGCCAAATTTTATAATATCAATAAAACTTTGTTTTGTATCTGCAAAAGTAGTTTTTGTAACACCCAATCTTTCCCTTGATAAATATTTAAAAAGTTCAGTTAGTGATTCATAATTGGTCGGATTATCTGATATAAATATTTGTAATTCATTATATAAGTTAAAATAAGTAGATTTTTTTTCTTTTAATAATGGTAATAATTCTTCAATTTTTAAGTAAACAATTTGATTTATTAACTTTGATTTATCAATTTTTAATTGTTCTATTTGTAAATCAAGTGCTTTAATTTTTCCATCGTTTTCAGTTATTTTTGCTTTATCATAAGAAAGTGATAATTTTTTCTCATCTTTTGTTAGGTCATTAAAACTTTCAAAAGATGTATCAATTCTATTTTTTAGATTTGCGTTAATATTAAACTCAACATTTTCTAAACTATCTAGTAATATCTTTTTAAAATTTGTAAGATATTTTGTATATTCATCAAGAGTAGATTTATTTTGGATATTTTTTAGTTTGTAATAAGCGTATAATAATTGCGAATTAATGGCAATTATTTCTTCTTTGGTAGTCAGTTTATCTATTTGTTCTTCTAGAAGATTTATTTTATTATTGTTATCATTGAATTCATTTTTTACTGAATTAAAGTTATCAACACTTTTTATATACTCTTTTACTTGTTGAATATATGTTTCAACTGAACTTATTTCTTCAATATTTTGAAAAACAAAAGTATTTTCTTCTTTTATTATTGATTGAAGTTTTTTTAGTAATAAAAGTTGATATTCAACTTGTTCTTTATCTTCAGGAGATAAAGAATTTTTAATAGAAGTGATTTTTTTTGTTTGATCTGAATAAACCTTTTCTAAACCTTCTTTTGTACTATCGTACCAACTTTTATCAATGCTTAATGCAAATGATGTAGATATTAAAAATATAAATAAGAATATAATTCTCATGTTCTCTCTTTTTATTAAATTAAATTTTTGTTTTTACAAAATAGAGTGCAATTAAAGATAATAGTGAAAATAAAGCACTAAAGATAAATAAAAACTCTCCATAAACAGCACCTGCAACAATAGCTCCTACAAATCCACCAAGACCATAAGCAACTCCATACATAAACTGTTGCGCTAATTTTTTATTTTCATATAAACTATATAAATAAATAATTACAGAACTATGATAAAGCCCAAATGAGAAAGCATGAATTGATTGCGTAAGAAATGTCACACCCAATGAATCAGGATATAAATATAATAATATCCATCTTAAAGTTGTAATTGTAACACAGAATTTTATGATTGTTAATAGATTGTTTTTTAAAAGTGGAGCTTGAAAATATAACATTAAGATTTCACAAATAACCCCAAAAGACCAAAGATATGAAGTCATTTCTAAACTCATTCCATGTTGAGTTTCATATATTGTAAAAAAATTATAAAAAGCACCAAAACTTATTTGCATAAAAAATAGACTCATCCAAAAAGGCCAATATTTTAAAAAAGAGAAAGGTTCACTATTTTTCTCAATTTTGTGTTCAATATCATATTTTAGTAAAGAAATAGCAAAAATTACAGTTAAAATATTTAAAACTAAATAATAATGAATTGCAATATAAGGTTGAGTTAAAAACCTTGCTAAAACTAAAGAGATTATCATAAAACCAATAGAGCCAAAAAGTCTAGATTTCCCATATTTTTCTTTTCCAAGAGTTGAAATGGCGGTAACTTCTAAATATGGTAAAATCAAAGATAAACAAACTCCTAAAAGAGCATTGTTAAACATAAATAAATAAAAATTTTCAATAGTTAAATAAAAACATGCAGATGAAATAATAGATAAATAAAGAGCAGTTTTAAACATTTTTTGATTTAATTCGATATGTTTTAAAAACATAAAAGGAGTTAAGAATCTCATTAAAGGTGCAAGTGCTAAAACAATACCAATATCAAAAGTACTATATCCAATATCCTGAAGTACCTTTGGTAAAAATATTACATAAACCCCAACAGCTGCAAAATAAAAAAAATAAAATGCAGATAAGTTAAAAAATAACATTATTTATCGTTGATAATAATAGTGTTTGAAAGAATATCCTGAAATGTTTTTTTATCTTTATTAAAAAATGGAGTAAAAAGTAAAAAGATTGATACAACAGCAAATAGTGTTGTTATATATCTAACAAGAACTTGAAGAACAGAAACTCTTTGTTTTGTCAAGTTATCAACAAGTTTTATATCATAAGCCTTAAGTCCTGGAGTTTGACCATTTTTTAACCAGAGAATAAGAATTATTATTGAATGAACAAAAAATATAATTCCCCAGCCCATTGCTCTATTTTGAGAAAATTCTTCACCACTTCCCATAATTAAATATATAACTATATAAAGGATAGGAGTAGTGATTAAAAAAGTATCTAATAAAAAAGCTTTTAGTCTTGATGGAAGAGATGCCAAATCACTTTTAGGTGATTTTATTTTAGAGTTAGATTTTTCTTCTAAACCTCTATTTTGTTTTACATCTCTCCATTTTGCCATTAGTTTCCTCTGCTACCTGGTTTATAGGCAATAGAACCTTCTTTACACATAGGGCAATTATCAGGAGCATACATTTCAAATGCAAAATCTTCAAGTGCAAAAAGTGGTTTATCAAGTGGTAATTTACAGCTATCTTTAGGTTCTATTATACTTCCAACTCTAGAACAAAATCCTCTGTTTGCAAGAGCAGCATAAGCAACAATATTTCCACCAGCATTTTCAATTTGCTTTGCAGCTTCAAGTGCACTTCCACCAGTTGTGATAATATCTTCACAAATAATGTAGTTTTCACCTTCTTTAACTTCAAAACCTCTTCTAATAACCATTTCACCTTCAGCTCGTTCTGCAAAAATAAATCTTACATCAAGTGCAGTTGCAAGTGCAAACCCAGCTATTAATCCACCAAGTGCAGGTGAACAAACAGCATCAACTTTTATCCCAGAGTTTTTAATTTGAATAGCAAGTGCTTCTGCTAAAATTTTTGCAGTTTTTGGGTCTTCTAAAACTTTTGCAGATTGCAAATAAAATTGTGAATGATTTCCACTACTTAATTTGAAGTGACCTTCTAATAATGCTTGAGCATCTTTATATATTTGTTCTACATTCATAATTAAATCGTTCTTATTTCTTTTTCTTTTGCTTTTAAAGTCTCATCAGCTTTAACAACATAAGAATCAGTTATCTTTTGGATTTCATCTTGAGCTTTTTTATTTTCATCTTCAGTGATTAATTTATCTTTTAGAAGATTTTTTGCTTTAGTATTAGCATTTTGTCTAATATTTCTAATTGCAACTTTTGCATTATCAGTCATAACTTTTGCTTGTTTAACAGTATTTTCTCTTTGATCAGTAGTCATTGGAGGGAAAAATAGTTTGATTACAACACCATCATTATTGGGATTAACACCAATATTTGCAGCTTGAAGAGCTTTGTCAATTACACCTAAAAGGTTTTTTTCCCAAGGGTTAATAACAATAGTTGTAGCATCTGGTGATAAAACTGAACCAACTTGACTTAAGTCAGTTGGTGTTCCATAATAATCAATTCTAATACCATCTAAGATATTAGGATTTACTTTTCCAGTTCTTAAAGATTTATAATCTTTTCTTAAAGCCTCGATAGATTTTTCCATATGTTCTTTTGTTTGAGCATATATTTCTTCTAACATTTATTCTCCTTTATAGTGATTAGTAATTTTTATTTACTTTCAGATGTTGTTGGAACAGGAGCTGCCATAGGAGCTGCTGGTGCTTGTGATTCTGTTTGTGTAACAGGTGCTGGGATTAAAGAGTCTGTTTTTATTGAATCAACAGCACTTTTATTTCTTTGTTGATTATATAAATAACCTAAAGCAACAGTGTTTATAACAAAAACTAAACCTAGTGCCATAGTTGCTTTTGTTAAGAAGTTTGCAGGACCTTTTGCCCCAAATAATGAGTCATTACTCCCGCTATAAGCTCCAAGACCGATGCTTGAACTTTTTTGAAGTAAAACAATTATTGTTAATAATATGGCTAAAACGAACTGAACGATTAAAAGTGTAGATGTCATTATCTATTTCCTTTTTTAAAAATGGTAGTTATTTTATCTAAAACTTATTAAGAATAAGTTAAAATGGATATTAAAGCACTTTCAAGAAATTTTATAAAGAGTAAATTTGTCAGTTAAGAATCAATTTTCAAAATATGCAAAAGAGTATAAAAATCACAATATTATTCAACAAATTGTTGCAAAGTCTCTTATAAGAGAATTAATAATCCAACCAAAACGAATTTTGGAGTTGGGTTGTGGTTCAGGACAGATTTTTAATCATATCAATTGGGAAATAGATTTTTATAAAGCAATAGATTTTTCAGCTTCAATGTGTGAATTACATCCTAAAGCTAAAAATATAGAAGTAAAATGTTTTGATTTTGATACACAAGAATTTTTAGATGAAATAAAAAATGATAGCTATGACATTGTTTTGTCATCATCTGCATTACAATGGTCAAAAGATTTATCAAGAATTGTAAAGACTTTATCATATATTACAAATGAAATAAATGCAGTTTTATTTACTTCAAATACTTTCAAAACAATACAAGAAATTACAAATACAAAATCACCAATATTAGATGAAAATTCTATAAAAGAAGCATTTTCGAAATATTTTAAATGCGAATTTGAAACAATAATGTACAAATTAGAATTTGATAACAAAAAAGATTTATTTGATTATATAAAAAGATCAGGAGTAAGTGGGGGAAATTCATCTTTAGATTTTAAAGATGCTAAAAAATTATATAAAGAATATAATCTAAATTATTTAGAATTTGAAGTGATTTTTGTTAAAACAATTTCTAAATTATAAAGTTCGTATCTGATATATTTAAAGTTCTCACTAGATTCTATTGAGATTAATTTACAAAATTCTTCAAGAACTCTTGAACTCTCTTGCGCTCTCTTAAAATTTGCTATTAATATAGAGTATAAATCAGAACGATTTTGTTCACTTTTTATAGAAGTTCTCAAAACATCATTTTTAACATCTCTTGTCTCAAGTAATTCAATATAGTTTTCTAATCTTGATAGGTGTCTAAGTTCTTTTAGTTTAATTGCAGTTTGTTTGTCATTGTAAATATATCTAAACACATCTTCAACAACTCGAATTCCTTCTCGTAGTCTATTTAGATTTGCATCAATAAGTCTTAAATAGTTTTCTTCCATAAACGTAGTAGTTTAAAACTAACTCTTTCGAGTTAGTTTTATTCTTTATCTCCACTATTCATAATTCCCAAAATTTGTAATAAAGATATAAACAAATTAAGGAAATCTAGGTATAAAGCAAGAGCTGCTTCAATTGGAGAATCATATTCTCCTTTTATTATATTTTGTGTGTCATATAAAATGAACGCAGAGAATATTAAAGCACCAACACTTGCAATTGCTAATTGCATCATTGAAGATTGAATAAAGATATTTGAAATACCAGCAACAATCATAATGATTAAAGCAATAAATAAAAATTTACCCATAGAAGAGAAATCTCTTTTAGTAGTCATTGCAAACATTGATATTCCACCAAATGCAACTGATGTCATTAAAAATGCTTGACCAACAATTGCTGCACCATCAGGCATTGCAAAAATTGATGTTAATAACGGAGCAATTGTTAAACCAGTAATAAATGTGAATACAAATAAAACTGCTAAGTTTACACCAGGAGTGTGTTTAACTTTTGGAATAACAAAAAAGATTAACGCTAATTCTATTCCAAATAAAACCCATTTCATTGGTCCCATTAATATTGAAACAATTCCTAATCCTATATAAGCTCCAGCAGTTGCTGCTAATAAAGAACCAGCAAATAGTTGATATGTAGCTTTTAAAAAGCTCATCATCTGAACTTGTGATGACTCTTGTGTATATTGACTAGATTGATTTGATAAATAATCTCTATTGTACATATACTTTTCCTTTTAAAATTTAATTTCGTAATTCAGATGAAGTACTTTACATTATAGTATCTTTATGATTAAGACATGAAGATATAAACATTATAGTATAGTATAAAAGTAAATAAAAGATTAATATGATGGATAAAAATTATCAATTATAGTAAATTAAGCAAAAAACACAATAGAAGTATAGTAAAGTAGTGAGAAAGCAGCAAATCCAAAAATTTAAGCTAAATTTAAGCGGTAAGCTATTGACAAAGGGACAGAAACCTATTATAATTCCCGTCCA
>JAQVLW010000019.1:0-12489 GCA_028703945.1 Aliarcobacter sp.
TCTTGTTTACTCATTTTTAAAGATTCAATATAATAATGTTTTGTAAAATAAAAATCTATTATAGCAAAAATAAAAATAATAAAAAGAATAGCTGAAATAAAGTAAAGTGTTAATTTAAGCATTGTAGCAATTGTATCTGCGGTTTCTTGATTCATCATTGCCAAAAATTTCTGATAAGTTAGCGAAAAAAGTAAAAACATTACAAGCATAATTAACATTAATTTTGCCATTAATTTTAAAGCTTCAATAAGCTTTTTAAATGCAAAAATATTTTTCATTCCTTTTATTGGATCCAATTTTTGAAGATCAAATTTTAAGGGAATAGTTAAAAAACCAAATTGTGCTAAATTACTTGCAAATACTAGTAATAATACTAAGGTAAATAGTGGTGCTAATGCCTTTAACAGAGTAACAACAACATGATAAGTAATTGCAAAATATAATGGTCCATCTAATTCTTGACCAATAAAACTATAGGAAAACAACATTAATTTCTTAATTTCAAGTAAAGAATAAGATGAGAAAAAAAGTAAATATGCTGTTCCAAATGTTAGAATTACTACTCCAGAAATCTCTGCTGATTTTGCAATATTTCCTTCTTCTCTAGCATCACTAATCTTCTTATCGGTAGGTTCTTCTGTTTTATCATCATCAGCCATATTAAACCCTTAAATTATTGAAATTTTGCAATGAAATATTCCGTAAATGCTTCTGTAAACATTTCCATTCCAAGTATCAAAAAAATAAATATTAAAGCAAATTTTAATTGAAAAGTAACTACAAATGGAGAAAAAGAAGGCATAGATTTTGTTCCATAACCATAATAAATATCAAGTATAAATCCTATAAAAAATAAAGGTAAAGCAAAAGCAAAGGCAAAAGCAAACATTCTTTTTATTTCATCAATTGCCATTTGTACTCCATTATATGAAAAAATATCAAAAGTACCTAAATGTATCATAGAAAAACTTTTTACTAAAATAACCAAAGTCATTTCATACATTCCTGTTTGGAAAAATAACATTAAAGCAATCCAAAAAAGTAATTTCGCAATTATTCCTTCTTGACTTCCTGTTGAGGGATCAAACATAGCTGCCATTGATAAAGCAGTTGAATATTCAACAAACTCTCCAATTATTTTTACAGATGAAAATATAATATTAATTAACATTGAAGCTACAAGTCCTAATGTTAACTCTGATATTAAACACATAAAAAAATTATCTTGAGTAATATTTGATATTATATCAACTAAAGGAAAAATAAAAATTGTTATATAAAAAGCAAAAGCAATCCTAATAGTTGGACTAATTGCAGCATGTCCAAAAACAGGCATAAATGCAACAAAAGCTAATATTCTTGCAAGTAGTAAAAGAAATTGATATAAAGTTTCTTCATTAAGTAAAGATAAAAGTGCCTCCATTACATATAGTCTGTACTTTTTTCTTCTATATCTCTATTTTCTTCTTTTAATTGTAAAACTGATTGAGTATCCATTTGTTGTTCGAATCTTCGATTATTTCCTTGACCTTCATTTGCATGTGACGATTGATTATTACTATTTTGGTTTGAAGAACCAAAATCTAAATTAAACTTAGTTCCTTCATCAAATGTTTTATTTAATGAATTTCTTAGCATATTTTGATTTTCCATTAAAGTATCTAATGTTACATTATTTGTAACATTCATACTAATTGTTAATCCATTATTTCTATCATTTTTCATTAAAATTGCAATAGAACCTAACTCTATAGGATTTAAGTTTATTCTAAATGCAGTAACGGGTGGCTTATAATTTTCATACATTTGCTTAGCAATATCAGACATCACTGCCGCCATTTGCTGTTTTGCACCAATTATTTTTGATTGAATATTAAAAGATAATGGAGAATTTACACTAACTGTTGCATCATCCGCTAAATTTAAACTATTATCCAATAAAGCACTACTTGCTTCAATAGATTGTGTGATTAAATTTTTCACCTCTTCACTTTTTACATTTTTATCTAAAAGTAAATTGTCAATAAGATTTTTTCTACTTACTGATTGGATATCAGGTTTTTTTACTTCCATTTTATCAATATCAATATTTTGGTCAATGTCTATATTTTCTAAACCTAAGTCCAACATTTCAGCGCTTGTTTTAACTGCTTGAATTGAATTACCATCTTTTAAAAGATTCACAGCTTCATTTTTATTAAATAGCGATTGGCTATTTATTTTATTTTTTTGAGAACCTAAATATATACTTGAGATTAAATCTTTTGTAACAATATCTTTTAATGGCGTATTAATATCGCTATTTATTGTATCTAAAGTTAATTTCTCATTATTTTTTAAAATCAATTGATCCATCAATGATAATTTTTCTTCTTTTTTTACAACTAAACTCTCTTGTTCTACACCATTTTCGTCAACAACTTCATTTATTTCAACAGGCATTGTTAAAATTGGACTTTCTTTAATATTAGAAATATTATCAGTATTTAAAGATATCCCATTATTTAAAATCGTATTAGGAGTTTCATTTTCTGCAAGAATCTTAATATCACTACTTACAACTTCTTGCGTAGTTATACCATTTTGAGTTTTTATTTCTGTTTGCTCTAATAAAACATCAGTTAAATTTACTTTTTGTTCTTTTGTTTTTATGCTTAAATCAATTGTAACGCTATTCTTTTTTGTTGGAGTATCAAAATTTTGTTTTTTTTCTTCTGGAATTACTATTTGAGGAACATCTTTTATTTCTAAATTATTTGTAGTAATATTTTCTTTTGAAATTACAGAAGGATCTAAATCTTGTTTTATTTCAGTTGGAATTACTACATTTTCAATATTATTTGTTGTAACTATATTTTCTTTTGGTATTATCAAAGCATCTTTAGTATTCGTACTCTCAACTTCAATTTCTAAACTATTTTCAGTATTACTTTCTTTTGTTATTATAGAAATATCAGAATTTTGCTTTATTTCTTTTGGAATTATTGTTTCTTTTACATTTTTTTTAGCTTCAATAACTAATCTATCTAATAAAGAAGTTGTTGAAGTTGTTTTTTGTCCTTCAGGTTTATCAGTTTCACCTTTTTCAGGTTCAATTTTAATATTTCCTAATTGTGTATTATCCAATTTTATTTCTGGATTTATTTCTGGATTTACTTCTAATTTTTCAACACTAAGTTTTTCTTCTGTCTTTACTTCTTTTGCAGGAGTTGTAACAGCAGGAGTTTTACTAGTTGCTTTTTCTTCTTTTATTGCTGTATTATTTGATAATAAAGAATCAAATAAAGAAGGTTTGTCTTTTACTGTTTGTTCAGAAGTTGAACTAACAGCATTAGTATTTGCTGTTGTTTCAGTTGAAAGTAAATTATTAATTATATTTGGCATTTTAATTACACATTTAATATTTCTAAAGTTTTAGAATCAATATTTTTATGAGTATTAAATGAAGCCACATTTGATTCATAAGATCTCATTGCTTCTGTTAAATCAACCATTTCAACAACAGGATTAATATCAGGATATGCAACATATCCATTCTCATCGGCATCTGGATGTGCAGGTTCATATCTCATAATAGGTTTAGCATCAGATTGAACTATTGATTTAACACCAACACCTCTTAGTGAAATATCTGAATTTTTATTATTTGTAGTTTCAACTTCATTTGAATTTGTTTTTTTACTATTTGCTAAAAGAACATCTTGGAATACTACTTGTTGTTTTTTGTAAGGACCACCCTCTAAAGTATGAGTAGTTTTAGCATTTGCAATATTAGCACTCACAACATTAATTCTTGTTCTTTGAGCGCTCATACCAGAAGTTGATACATTATATCCATCAAAAAAACCCATTTTAAATCCTTTTACTAAATTTGCATTCTCATAATTTCTTTATACGCAGTTAAAGCTTTATTTTTAACTTCTAACGCTAATTTCATAGACAATTCAGCTTCTTCAATTTTTTGTACTGCTTCTTGTAGGTTTGTAACTTTTCCTGTTGCAATTCCTTCCATAGAATTATAACCTTTAACCTGTTCATCATTTACTTCAGAAATAGCATCATTTAACATGTTTTGAAAAGATTTATCTTGGCTTGGAAGTACCTTGTTATTTGTATTTAATCCTAAAGAACCTATTGAATTTGATATTGAAGATATATTCATAACTTACCTTTTACTTTGTTTTTTTCTGATCTTTATTATTTGCATCGGAAATGTCTTTTACTGTTAATTCATTTAACATAAGTTGAATTTTTTCTTCATTATATTTGAAATTAAACTCATTTCTTTTATTCTCAAGACTGAAAAGACTTATGATTAATGAAAGCATCATATTACTGACACCTTTTAAAACTATTGTTATTAGAATAATACCTAAAATCATCTCCATGGGAGTAAATAAATCAGCATTAATTATAAAAAATATTAGTGTTGCAAAAAATCCAGTAGCAATATAAAATCTAAATACGCCACTATTTATTACAGTTTGTGAGAATCTTTCAATTACCATGATTCTGTACTCTTTGTAACAATATTAATAGAATTTATTGAACTTAGTTTTTGCACTTAGAACAAACCTTAATGAATATTTTTTAATAACTTATCGATAATCACTTGTAACTGTTTTGTAGTTTCATCAGATGAAAACTCATTGGCAAATAATTTTCTAAGTCTTCCTGTCGTAGAAATATTTGCAGAAGTTGAAACGTTTCCTATATATTCTACCATAAAATCTGTATTTAAACTATTTTTCTTTCCCAAAGTTATTAAAGAATTAGCTATTGTTTCACCTATTTGATAATTTCTTGTATGATTAAAACTCAACATTAATTTACTTTTTTCAAGAGAAAGCATTTTCATTAAAGAATAAACATCAGTTAATGCACTAGGATCAGTAGTTGTAATTGCTAAAATATTATCTGAAATTGACAAAAATTCTTTAACATATTCATTTAATCCAGCTCCTGTGTCAACCAATAAAATATCAAAAGTATTTAAAGAAATTATGTCTTTTACAATTCTAGAAAAAACAAAAGTATTTTTATTCGAGCTATATTGATAGCCACTTTTTCCAGCAATTAAATAAACATTTGAATAAATTGTTGATGTAATTACCTCATCTAGTGTTTTTGTCCCATCTATATATTCAAAAAGTGTATTTTGAGGCTTAATATCAAATAAAACTTGCATATTAGCTAAACCAATATCTGCATCTAAAACAGCAACTTTAAAACCTCTACGAGAAAGTAAAAAAGCCATATTAGCAGTAAAAGTAGATTTCCCGACTCCACCTTTTCCCGATGTTATTGTTATTAATTTAGTTTTAGAGTAGTTTTTTTTTACTCTATTAGTAAGTTTTACTAACTTACTAGCTTGAGAAGAAATTGCATCAAACAATTCTTATCTCCTAATACATTGTTTATTCATAAAACAATCTATTAAAAAAGTTGAATCTGATACAATTAAATCATCTGGCACATTTTGTCCAATAGAAAAATATGTGATAGATTTTTTTGTTTTATGAGCAAAAGATATGAGATTTCCAAAACTTCGTGTTTCATCTAATTTTGTAAATGTCAAATAATCAATAGAAAGTCTTGAATAATTTTTATAAATTTCAAGTAAATCACTATGTTTAACATTTGCAGGAAGAACTAAAATCTTTTCAATTGGTAATTCTTCAACTCTTTTTTGGTACTCATTTATAAGCTCAATTTTATCAATATCATATTGACTTGAACCTGCTGTATCAATAAAAATATAATTACAATCTTTCAATCTTAAAAGTGCTTCAGATAAACCCTCAGGTTTTTTTACAATTTCCAAAGGCAATCTCATAATATTTGTATAAGCTTGTAATTGCTCTATTGCTCCAACTCTAAAAGAATCTAAAGTTACAATTCCTACTTTATAGTTTTGTCCTAGTTTATAAGCATATCTTGCAGCTAATTTTGAAATAGTTGTAGTTTTTCCAACACCTGTTGGTCCTACCATCATAATTATTTTTCTTTGATGTTTTCGTAAAGGAACTTCATGTTTTATAGGAATTACTCTTCTTAAAATTAATTTAAAAAAGTCATTAACTTTTTTTGGATTTGATTTTAATGCAATAGGTAATTGTTTAATAGTTTTTTTCATAATTGTATAAGTCATCTCTTGATCAAACTCATTTTGTTCAAAAATGTTATACATAGATGCAAATTCAGGAGGTATTGTTAAATCATATAATTGACTTTTAGGATTCCAAATAGATTTTTGAACTTGTTCTAAAACACTTTGCATTTTAAGAATCTCTTCTTTAAAATCATATACTTGTGTTTTCATTGCTTCTGAATTAGCTGTTGCTTTGCTAATTGCTGTTTTAGTATATTGTAAATTTTTCTTTTTATGTTGATCTTCGATTGCCACAACAACTTCATACATATCTTTGCCATTTTGTTGTGTAGATATTTTCTTCGTAGATATTACAATAGCTTCTTCACCACACTCTTCCTGAGCTTGTCGCAATGCGATAGTTGGTGTTTCTCCTAAAAAAGATAACATATTCATTTTGTTCTTCCATCTTTATATATTTGTTCAATTGTACCATCGAGATTTTTTATACGAATAAACTCACTATTTTCATAGATTACTTTACCTTTTTTTTCTATTTTTACACCACCAAAATTAAATATAACAGATTCATTTTCATATTTTTTAACATCTTTTATACAAATTATTGTATTTCTATTTATATAGTGCGTGGTAAGATACTCTTTATTTTGCAACTGACTTAGTGTTAAAGGAATACAAGACTTACTTATTTCATCTACATTTTGTACTACAACTTTTGAACTATCAAGTTTTTCTTCAAAATTTATTGCAACCTTTGAAACTAAAACACTAATTGCAAAAAGATTAACATTTAATAAAAAAACTAAAAAACTAAGCTTTAATATCAAAAATCTTTCCTCCATTAACTGCAGTAATCTCTGAAACTAAATCTTTATACATTTGTTGAACTGGTAATACAATTGATGCTAATCTTTTATTTAATTCATAAAGATCTTTTAATTCTATTTCTAATAAATCAACACTTGCTCTATAAATATTAACATCAATGCCTTCTTGAATTTTAGACATAAGTTCTTCATTTAATTTAGTTTTTAATGAAGTAATTTTTTCTATCATAATATGCTTTTCATCATTTCTTTTTAGAAGTTCTTCATGTTTTGCTGCTTTTATATCTTCAATATCTTGTTCAATAGAGCTTTTCAATTTTATTATTAAATCTGACATATTTTGTATAGTGTTTTCAATCATAAGAATCCTTATTTATTATTTTGTGTTAAAAATTCATATAGCATATTACTAATTCCTAAACCGCCAGTAGCACTATCAGCAATAGATTGTGTATACATTCCTTTTATTATATCAGAACCAGCACCCTCACCTGCAATATTTGTTGTTCTTAAAGATACATCCATGATTTGATTTAAGAAAAATGACTCAAAATCATTACAAACTTTTTTTAATTGTTCAGAATTTTTATCTTTTAAATTTTCTTGTTTTACATTATCAAATTTATTGACTTGTAAAATATCTTTATTTAATAAATTATTACTACTAATTTCCATTATTGCAACCTATCAAAGAAACTTTCTTTATTTAAAATATCTTGCCGACTATTCTCAGCAAGAATATCACTTTTTTGATGATATGAAGCAAATGCTGAAATATCCCACGCATCTCTTAGAATTGTAGAACCTATAACTCTATTTGTATCAGAGGCTTCAAACCCTCCAATAGTACTTTTATCCATAAACTATAGCCCTATATGATTTAATCTAAATTCTTCATTCCCAATTTTTTTTATTTTCAATCCAAATTTTCCATCGACTATAACAGCTTCACCCACTCCTATTTTTACCCCATTTACCAAAACTTCCAAAGGTTCATTTACCATTTGTTCAAGTTCTATAATCTCACCAACATCCCATCTTAAAATATCTTTTAATAAAACAACTTTTGTTCCTAATCGAACACTTAATTTCAATTTTATATGATATAAAAGTTCAAGATTTTTTGGTGTTTGAAAAGTTGGCGCAGGTGGATAGTTATAATTATTATTAGAAACGATAGTAGATGTTCCATTATCTTTTGAATCATTTCCATCTCCTTCAACACCTGTAATTGACGAAAAAAATGGTGAAATAATTTCATCAAAGTAGAGAATAATCGGTAATTTCTCATCATCTAAAGATAAAATCATTTCAAAAATATTTGTTTTATTCTCCAAAGAAGAACCTTCAACAATTGTTGAACTTTTTACTTCTGATTTTATAGATCCAATATCAGGTAATCCTTGAGCATTTACAGATGTACAAAAACTTCCACATATATTTGAGATAATTTCATTTACCGCATCAGTAATTTCATCATCTATGTGCTCTTTTAAATCACCCATCCCACCAAGCATTAAATATTCAAATTTAGTTGCAGTTAGTGCTGGTATAAAAAAAGTTAATTTTGCAGATATCCCTTTGAAATCAAATTTAACTACACACTCAACAAGTTGTGTAGAATCAAAATTATCACTTATCAAAGCTACAACAGATTCAACCTGAGAGCTTTTTGATAATAATTGTTCTAGAGTATTTGAAAGTTCTTCTTTAAATATATTTGATAAATCTGATGCCAATTAAAACTACCTTTATTTATTTATTTCGAGATTCTAACTCTTGTAACATGTAGGCTTTAACTTTCATCATATCTTCAGTAGGATATTTAAATTCAGCATCACCTCTTGTTATTTTTACAAAAAAGTTTTTTGAACTTTTGTCGTATCCAAATTTTACATTGTCTAAGATTATTTCATTTTTGTCAGTAATATCACCTGAACCTAATGCCTTTTTATATTGGTCTTCTTGTATTACTTTATTTTTTTCGTCTACATTAATAACTTTTTGGGTTTTCTCTGAATTATTAACTTTTGAATTTTCTATTTCTGCAATTCTTCCGATTTCCATAGTATTCTCCTTAAAAAAGTAACAATTTTAGATTATTATAGCAGAAAAAAATTAAATTATTTAAGATTCTTAGTGAAACTATAAAGATTCTAAATACTCATCAAATCCTATTAATTTGAAATCTATTAAAGAATCCAGATAAGGCTGAAGCAAAAATTGCTTAGCACTTGAAATCTTCAAATCTTGTATTAGCTGAATAGCAGTTAAAAAATCTGCATCTGGATCATTTAATATAACTTTAATCAATGAAATTTGAATAGAAGCATCATTATATCTTCCAGCTTCAAGCAATGCAGCAACCATTAAATACATACTATATTTATCTTCTAATTTATACTCCGATTGTAAATATTCTAATGTTTTAATTGCTTCATCAGGTGAATTAGAATGTAAATCTCTCAAAGCTTTCGTTCTTAAATAAGAAGGTGTTTTTTTACCTGAAATATTCATATCAGCTTTTAAAAAAATACCTAATCCTTTTAAAATATCAACATAAAATCTCGTTATAATCAAAGGTCCTTCTAAAAACTGATTATTTAAACTCAAAGGAATAGAATCTTGTAATCTTGAATAATAAGTGTAGTCCGACTCACCTTTTCTTCTTTGTACCATTTTTATTAAAAAGGTTAATGGATCTTTAAAATGCTCATCAAGTAACGCATGATTTTCACTTACATTTCCAGTTTTCATTGCTTTTAAAAAATCTAATGCTTTATAAAATATTGTGCTTTCATATTCAAAAGGCTTATCTGCTGAAGAAAACTGAGGATTTATAAATAATTTATAAATTTCTTTTGAAAAATAATTATATAAACCATTGTTACTTTTTATGTTTCCTTCAATATATTCTTTATCTTTGATTTTAATATTTAATCTATTTGCTGTTATTAAATACATAATTGAATAAAGCTTATTTCCTGGATTTAATTTATATGCTCTTTCAAAATATTTAAATGCATTATTAAAATCATTTATTTGAGCGCATGATAATGCTAAATTATAAAAAATATATGATTTTGTATCTTTTGTTAACATCCTTTCTAGCTCTACAACCCTAATAATTGGGTCTTCTTTTACAATTTTTAGGAATTTTGCATTATATTCAACCATCTCTTCAAGATTAAGAATACTCTCTTTTTGATTATATATAAAGCCTTTTAAGCTATCATAAATAATCTCTTGCGAATCTGAAAAAATAAATGGTGCGAAATAAAAAATAAAATCTATTTTTCGATTATCATCAAAATTTATAACTGAATTTAAGTATTGATTAGAAGTAAATTTACTTTGATTGAAGAAAATTTCCAAAGGCAATTCTGTATTTGCTTTAAAAGTACTTCTTCTTTCATTTATTAAATCTAATGTTTCTTTTAACCGATCAATGTTATTCATTTTAAGATTTGTAAAACTTATAAACCACAAGATTTTATCAATAGTATTTGGATTTACATTTTGTTCTTTAGCTTTATTTAGAAATAAATTTGCTCGCACATAATCTTTTAATTTTATATAAATTAATGCTTTTTTTAAATCCATCGCATAATCCATTGTATTTAAAACCTCTAACGCATTTTCATATTCTTTTAATATTATATACGTATCAGAAAGCATTCTTTTTGAATGTTCTGACAAATTTTTATATTTTTTTGAAGTCTTAACAATAGTATCAAGATATTTATTATCTTTTGAAATTTGATACAAATAATAACAAGCTGCCATATAAGGATATGTGTGAATATTTGCATTTTCTGGTTTTTCGTAAATTTTATTTAAATATACTATTGCATTATCAACTGAACCTAATTTATAATAGGCAATTCCCATATTTAAGTACGAAGGTACTTCTAATATTTTAGAAGTTTTTTTAAAAAGTTTAATAGCTTCTTCATATTCATTTTTACTTAAATGTAATACTGCTTTATTAAAATCAATTTGCAAAGATAAATTTTCTTGAGATTTAACTAGTTTTTCAAACTGAAATATTATTTCTGGTTGTGATTCTATTAAGTCGTCAACAGCATATAAAATACTATTGAAAAATATTGCTGATAATAATATTTTATATACTAGTTTCATTACTCTACTAAAGCCTATACCATTGCATTAACTTGAGCATAAAGCTCTTCATTTCTTTTTTGTAATTCATCTAATTTATTTTTTAAATTAATATTTTCAATACGTAATTCTTGTAAATCATCTCTAGCAACTTGTAGATTTCCTTGGTTAGATTTTAATGTATTAGAACTTATTTTTACTTGTTTTTCATATCTTTCAATTAGTGACTCAAACTTAGTAATCTCTTCTTGTAAAATATTTTTTTCTTCATTTACTTTCTTATATAAAGATTTATAAACATTTGCACTTGAAAAAAAGTAGAGTAATAAAACTCCAAGTACTATAATTAATAAAAAATTTTCCAAAGTTATCCTATTTAAGTATAAATAGAGCAGAAAATCTACTCTATTTAAAAAATTATCTTTTTAACCCAATTAAGGTAGTTAGAAGTTCATCAGCTGTAGTAATTGATTTCGCATTTGCTTCAAAAGCTCTTTGAAATACCATTAGATTTACTAAACTTTCTGATAAATCTGCTGTACTTAATTCTAATGTTTTTGATTTAATTTCTGCTGTTTTATTATTATTCAAGTTATATGTCGGTTCTCCTGATTCATTTGTTTTTGCTAATAAATTATTTCCAACTGGATTTAATCCTCTATTATTATTAAAAACAGCAACAGCAGCTTGTCCTATTGCAAAATCAGCTCCATCTTGTTTCATTGTAATTAATCCTGTACTATCAACAGAAAATTCTCCAAATGCTGAATCAGAAATTCCTAAAGTATCTAGTCTTAATTGTAAACTCCCTTTTGATGCGGTTTGATCAACTTTATTTATTATTTCTATAAATTCAGCTCCTGCTCCCTTTCTTCCTGAGTAGTTCGCGTTTACATCAAGAGGTTCAAATGTTCCAACAGTTGTTGGATCACCTTTCATACTTCCCGTAAATTCAACATCGTAATTTGTATCTAATGTCTCTACTACTAAATTCCCATTTACATTTCTAGCCGTTACATATTTTGACAATGAAGTATCTAGATTTATTTTAGCAACAATATCATCAATGCTTGTAACAGGAGTAATACTTATAGGTAAAGTAGGAACAGTAACATTTTTCCCTATTTCTTTATCATAAATATTTATTCCATAAGTAAAAGTTGTTGTTGTTCCTATTTTTAAATCACCAGCAGTATAAACATCTTGTTGTTTTCCTGTTATTAATTTACTTAAAGCTTCTTTTGATGTTTTTAATCCAGTTATTCCTGAAACTGTTGATGATGTTACTTTTGTTTGGAAATTTCCTTGTAATGTTGTTCCACTTGCTACTTCACCTATTTCTGAAATTCTAAATGCTTGTCCAGGTATCAACGATTTTATTTGTATAATACCTTTTAACATATCTGAATTTTTTGTAGAATTTGTATA
>JAQVLW010000019.1:12589-37607 GCA_028703945.1 Aliarcobacter sp.
GAAATTTGAGCGTTTGTTGTATCAAATACACCATCTGGTTGATCTTTTAATTTTTGCAACCAACTCGTATAATCTTTTATTGCTTCTTCTATATCTGAGATTTTTGAAGATTTTGTTTTTGCTCCATCTCCACTAAATGCTGTTGTTGAATCAGATTTTGCGCTAAGTGTATAATCCGTTGCTTTTGCAGTAACTGTCTCAACATAAGTATCATGTCTTATTATTTTTGTACCTAATAATTTTGTATAATCATTTGTAAAAACGCTTGCATTTGGATTTGTACTTGTAACATCATTTTGGCTATCAATTGCACTCATCATCCAGCCTTGTACTGCATTCCCTGCTGAATCTTGAAGGGTTCCATTATCACCCATTCTAAAGTTCCCTGCTCTTGTATAAAAGGTTTCTGCTGTTCCTAGAGTATTCTTATTTACTACTGAAAAAAATCCATCTCCATATAAAGCCATATCATAATTTACACCTGTTAATTTTGTACCACCTTGTGTATACAATTTCTCAGCATCAAGCACCGTCGAACCTTTTCCGATTCTATCTTGGTATATTTGATCTGCGAACGAAATTCTTGAGGCTTTATATCCTATTGTATTTACATTCGCAATATTATTTGCTTCATTATCCAAAGCTTTTTGTTGTGACGCTAATCCTGAGATCCCCGTCCAAAGTGCTCCTATCATGACTTATCCTTTTTTTGTATAAGGTGATGAACTTAAATGTTCATATATTAATACTAATCTATAGAACTAATATAAAAACATTATTTTCTTAATTCAATAGCTGTTTTTAACATCTCATCAGAAGTGGTGATAGATTTAGAATTTGCTTCAAAGGCTTTTTGATATACTAATAAGCTTGTTAAACTATTTCCCAAGTTTGCTGTACTTAATTCCAATGAATTACTAACTAATTTATTTAATTTTCCAGCATACAATGCTTTTCCTGACTCTGAAGAAGTTTGATAAAGATTATCACCTTGAGGATCAAGCCCTTGTTCATTTTTAAAATCTGCTGTTTGTAATTTTCCAACTATAAATTTATTATCATTATCTTTTAAAAAAACTACTCCTTCACTTATTTCAATTGTACCAAAAGTATTTTTAGATAAATTCAAGTTTGCCAATTTTAATTGAATTTCATTGACAGATAAAGATTCTTGACCGACTAAAGATAAAGTATTTGTAATATCTAATAATTCTGCATTAGATAACTCTAATGCACTTTTTAAAGCCTGTCTTGAACTATTAACTAATCCAATTCCTGAACCTAATTTAGCATTTTGAGGATTTGTTACTGATAAATAATTTTCATTTATTTGAGCATCTTTTATCAAAACTTCTTTTGCTGGAATTAAAGAATTAATAGTCAACATTCCAGTAGTTGTATTAACAGTTGAACTTAATCCTTTAATATCTGAAATTTTATCAGATAGTTTTTTTAATGTCGTTCCCATATCTGTATCAAAAAATTGTGTTATTTCGTCATTATTTATTCTAATTTTAATAAAATTATCTGTATTAACCAATTGATTCATAGATCCTGACATATCTACATTAGTAATTTGAGAAATTGATGGCGAAAGTACAGCTGTTGAATTTGATGAGTATAAATCAAGTTTACTTTTATAATCAGCAATTAAAGCTTCAATATCTGCAATTTGTGCTGATTTTGTTTTATATCCTTCTCCACTAACACCTTTATCAACAGCTTTTGTATTATAATCAGTTGCTCTTGCATTTATTGTCTGCAAAAAATTATTATTACTTATAGTTTTTGATACTATATTTTTTGTATATGTTTCATCAAATTGAGTTTTTGCAGAATTAGATGCAACAACACTATTTGATTGAGGTGTTAATCCAAGAACTTTCATGCCATTTTGAGTTTGTAATAAACCATCTTCTGCCATATAGAAATTTCCAGCTCTTGTATAAAAAGTTTCATTACTTTTTCTATCTGAAACTATAAAATAACCTTTCCCCTCAATTGCAACATCATATGTATTATTAGTTAATTTAACATTTCCTTGTGTCATAACTTTACTAATACTATCAAGATTAGTTCCTTTTCCATATCCATACTGATACATCATATCTTCAAAACGTATATCATCAGATTTATATCCAACGGTATTAACATTAGTAGAATTATTTGCTTCAACATTTAATGCTTTTTCAAAAGCTGTTAAACCTGAATATCCATTCCATAATCCACTAATCATCTTAAAACCTTAGAATATTTTAGTAATGTTTGAAAATGGTAAAGTAGTTAATTGATCAGAATATACAGCAGCAGAAACTCCTGCCAAAGCATATTTATGATCAGTAACTATTTTATTGTTTTCATCTAATATTGTTAATTTTCCATCACTTATAACTGGTTGACCAGGCTTTGATAAAACAATTTTATTCCCAGTTTTTACACCCTTATCATCAAGAATTTCTCCCGCAGCATTATAATTAACCACTTGATTTTTTGTAGGATCTGTAGAATCAGGAATAATAACTCTATCTTCTAGATATAAAATTTCTTGAGCTTTTACTTGTATTACACTATCAACATTTTCAACTGATCTTACTGTATAAGCTTTACTAACTCCATCTGCACCAATATTTCCATCTTCAATATTTTTTCCAATTATTCCCGAAGCATTAGACAATGATGACTGCGTAAATGCAGTTTGCATTCCTTGCATAGCTTTTATCATCTCTTGATTTGTATCAATAGATGACATTTGCATTTGAGATGAAAGCATTGATGCTGAATCCATTGGTTTTGTTGGATCTTGTAATTTTAATTGTTGAATCATTAACTTCAAGAAATCCTCATTAGTTAACTTATCATTACTTATTGCAGTTGTATAGGTATTTCCATCAATACCCACCTTCGAATTTACTTCTACAGTACTAGCCATTTTAATCTCCTATATCATATGTTCTTCAAAGAAATATTGAACTACGTTATCAGAATCCATTGCATCTTGAACCCTAACAGCCAATTTATCATCTATTACAATTATATCACCAGTTCCTATTATTCTTGTATTTACATAAATTTCGCCACCTGTTCCAGCGGCTTTATGTAAAGAAATAATATCACCATCACTTAACTTTAGAAATTCTGAGACCGTAATATTAGTACTTCCTAGCATTACATCTACAACTATCTCGGTATCAACTAATAAATCGTAATCTCTTTCACTAATTTCCATTTAAATACTTTACTTGTTATTTTGGTAAATTATATCATAAAGTTATAATATTTAATGAATGATTATATTTTACTATATTATTAAATCTAAAGAATCCAACATTGTTGAAACTTTTGATTCAATATTTCCATCAAAATTACCAAGGTCACTAGCAATCACGACACCACCTGCTGTAACATTAGCATCACTTTTGAGTTCAATAAAATGTTCTAAATCTAACTGCCCTTTTAGAATCTCATAATCTTTTGGATTAAGATGTATTTGTACCTTTGATGCTGTTTTTATTTTATCTAAAAGATGATTTATTGTCTGTTTTGCAATTTTTGATGAATTTTCGCCAACTTCTATACTAATAATTTTTTGAGCTATTGAAATAGAAGTTTTTAATAACTTTGTTTCCATTTGAAAAGTTGCTTGTTCAAAAAATGCTGCATAATGTTTCAAATCTCTTATTGCTTGAATAACCTGAGCATCTACATCTTTACCCTTAATTCCATCACTTTCTATACTATCAACTTTTAGTGATATTTCATTTAATTTAGCTGTTAAATTCCTAACTTCAATTAAAACTGGATCTACTCGCCCATTTATCTCTCTATCATCTAAAACTGAATTTGAATTTAAAACAAGATTATTATCAACTTGAGAATTAATAAAATTCCCTAATTCATATTTCTGTACTTCTTCATTTTTGGTTAAAATTTTTGCACTAGAATATACGTTATCAGCCATTAATTATTCTCTCTATCAATGATTCCATCTTCTATCATTTTTTGTGTAACATCTAACATTTTTCTTTGAGCAGCTTCAATATCTTTAATTTTAACTTTATTTGACATTTCAAACTCTTCTTTAAATCTATCTCGACCTCTTTGAGACATAGCAGATGTAACTTTTTCCATATCTTCTTCAGTCGCATTTTTCATTGCAATTACTACATCACCTGTATCTACATTTTGTAAAATCCTCATCATATATTCTGAGTCTAAATTTAATAAATCTTCAAATACAAACATATTTTCCTTTATTTTCGTTGCTAATGAAGTATCAATACCATTAATATTTTTTAAAATATCTTGTGCTTTTGGACCTAATTTATTAAGCATATCAGCCACAACTTTTACTCCACCAACATCTACAATTGAAGAGAATAAAGATTCTAGTTTTTTTTCTAAAACTAAAGATATAGTTCTTACTACATCGGGAGATACATCTTTAATTGTTGCTATTTGAATAGTTACTTTTACTCTTATTTCCTCATCTAATTGCATTAAAACTTCTGAAGATTTATTAGGATCCATGTGAGATAATATTACGGCAATTGTATGAGGAGATTCATCTTTGATAAAATCACTTAATTGTTTTGGATTGATTCCATCTAAATATGAAAAAGCTTGTGACGCTAGTTTCATTCTAGATAATTTAGCTAATACTTCATCCGCTTCATTTTTACCAAGCGATTTGTATAAAATTTCTCTTGCAAAGTCGTATCCACCAGAACTTATAAAACTTTTTGACCTTGTATATAAATGAAATTCTTCTAAAACCGCTAAAGAAACCTCTTTATTTATTGATGTAATTTGTGTAATAGCAGTAGATATTGCCTCAACTGTATCTTTTTGTAGATGTTGAAATATTTTTACTGTAGATTCTTCACCAATTAATACAAAAAATCTAGCGACTTTTTCCATCATTGACATTCCTCTTAGAATATCACTTTCTTTTGAACTTTCAGCCATTGTTTAACACCTTTTTTATTTAAAAGTACCACTACCTTCATTTAATAATAATTCAATCATTCTTGCTATTTCAAGTGGATTACTATTTATTTCTCTATCTAACTCTTCAATAAATACTTCATATCTAGCTGCTGATTCTTCATCTAAACCATCAATATTATTAAGAATCTGGCTTTTAACTTTTGATTTTAATCTTCCTTGTGCAGTACTCGAATCAAATTCATTTTCATAGTCAGATAACATATCTTTAACTAAAGTTTCATCATATCTATCTACATTTTTTCTAATACCATCACCAATAATCACAACTTCGTTACTTGCAATAAATTTTTTATAGAAAATTAAAAGTAGAATTGCTGCTATTATATATTGGATATATTCACTAAAATCTTTAAAAATTGATTTTACCATAGACACAGTATCAATAGATTCTTCAGATACAATAATTGCATTTCCATTTTCATCAACAGTTTGAGCAACTTGTTCAATAGGTTTCACACCAATAAACTTAAAGTCTCTAACAGTAATTTTATCTCCTCTTACTTTATCATAACCTATCGTATCTTGAACCACAGATTCCAAAGAAGTAATAAATTCATCTTTATTTTGAATATCTTTTAATACAGAAGAATCAAATGTCACGGCTGCTGTTATACGCTTAATATTTGTATAATTATTATCTTTTTGAGAAATTATTTTTTTAGAAATTTCATAATTAGTAACTGTATTTGTGCCTTCATTATTTGAAGCTATGTTACTACTTCCATTTGCTGTATTTGGTGTTTGAATATTGCTATCAACACCAGCAACACCACCATTATTTGATGGCATTCCTTGAGATTTTGAGCTATTTTCAATAACTTGTTGAGATCGAATACTTCCTTCTGGGTTATAAATTTCTTCTTCAACATCTTTTTTAACAAAATCTAATGATACAGTAACCTTTGCAACAACTCTTCCAACACCAACAAAAGGTTCTAATAATGCAACTACTTTTTTAGAATAATCTTCTTCAAGACCTTCTTTATATTTATTCTGAGTAGTTGATTTTTGATTGTTTATATCATCTTGTGATTGTTGAAGTAAACTACCATCTTGGTCAATAAGTTGAATATTTTCATGTTTTAAATCAGGGACAGCTGAAGCTATAAAATTTTTGATTCCATCTATTTGTTTTTGTGTTAGAAAAACACCTGGTTTCAGTGACAGCATTGCAGATGCAGTCGTATCACTTTTCTTTTCTGTAAAAATGGTATCTTTTGGAATTGCAATTTTTACATTTGCTCTTAAAACACCTGTCAATGATTCTAAAGATCTAGATAATTCACCCTCTAAGGCTCTTAGATATTTAACTTTATTCTCAAAGTTTGTAGTACCTAAAGATGATTTTTCAAAGATTTCCCAACCAACGTGTTTACTTGTTGCTGCTTCGCTTGTAACTAATTTAATTTTTGCAATATTTATAAAATCTTTAGATGTTTTTAAAGTAAGGCTATTTCCTGTACCGCTAACTGCAAATATTATCCCTGATGCTTCAAGTTCGTCACTTGCCAACATAACTTGTGATTTAGTCAAATTTGAGGCAATTGTATAATTTAATTTTTTATCTTCTGCTTTAATACTTGAATAAACTAATAAACCGACTAATAATATAAATAATAAAGAGAAACCTCCTATTATTACAGCTCTTTGTGCTGTATTTAAATTATTAATAAACTTTAAAAGTTGATCCATAAATTACATATCCTAATTAATTTTTTGCTGAAGATTCAATAACTGATCTAAATAACCTAGAATCTCTTTTTATTGAAGATTGAATAGCATCGAATAATATCTTGTTTTTAGACATTTCACCCATTTGAGTATCTAAATTAACGTTATTACCATCATTTTGTTGTTCCAAACCTTTTACCTCGACTAGTTTAGGATTTGCATTAGATAAATTACTTCCTATTGAAGGCATATGTTTAGAACTTGTTACTTGCATTTTTAAAGTATTGTCTAATTTATTATTCAATTCATTTTCAAAAACTAAATCTTTAGTTTTGTATGCTGGAGTATTAATATTAGCAATATTACTTGAAATAACTTTCTGTTTTTCACCTCTAAAATTTAACTGCTCAAAAAGTTTATTACTTATGCTACTCGATTCCATTATTTAGTATTACTTCCAATTTTTTCTATTAATGAGGCATTTAAACTATCTATTGAACTAATAGCCTTTTGTGATTGTTCAAATCTTCTATGTGCATCAATTAGTTCAACCATTGAACTAACTGAATTTACATTTGATTTTTCAATAGCTCCATTAACTATTAAATTATCATTATTTTCGAAAATTTCTAGCTCATTTGGATTCTTTAACTTATAGGTATTGTCGCCGATTTTTTCTAAATTTGTATAAGGAGTTTTTGTTACTCCAATTTGTGATGCAAAATTATCTTCTACAACTATTGGCTCATTATCTGCATTTAATACATTATTTCCATTTCCATCTACTAAAAAACCATCTAAATTTTTAAAAGAGCCATCTCTTGTATAAACGATATCACCATTTGTATTTTGTACTTTAAAAAATGTATCAGGATTATTTAATGCAAAATCTAATGCATTTCCAGTCATAGCAATTGGTCCCATTTCTGAACTTATAAATTTAGAATCAATTTTTGGAATATTATTTGTTACTGTATTTATTTTTGTAGGTGCAATATTTTCTTCTTGCATTTTTTGTAAATAATAATTAAAAGTTGTTTCAGTAGTTCCTTCTTGTTTAAAACCATTTGTATTTATGTTTGCTAAGTTATTACTAATTTGATCTAATCTATTAAACTGATTTATCATTGATGCAGCAAGAGGATAAGTACCTTGATTCATAAAACTACTCCTTTAATTATTATTGATTTGAAAATTCAGCAATTAATTTATCTAAATCATCACCTATTAAATCATCTGTAGCATCACCATGGATGTGCCGTGCAACTACAACATCTTTGGTTGGAGTATTGTCTTCAAATAAATTATTTAAATATAGAGATAATTTTCTTATCACCGACATAACTCTTTCAATTTTTTGTCTATTAATATCATTAAATTGCATTAGTTCCATTGCTTGAAAAATTTCTGAATCTCCAGAATTTACTAAATTTTTTAAATCCTTTAATGAATTAGTCACTTTATTTGCATTTGTTAAATGTTCATCAAACACTTTAATATTTGGAAATTTATTATTTAATGAAATAAGTAATTCTGATTGTGCTTTTATAAAAACTTCAAAATCTTTTATATAATTTCTAAACTCATTGTTATTATCAAGAGTTGAACTTAATACATCAAATATTTGAGAAACCTTCTCTTCTGAATCATTTGCAACTTGACTTAATTGATTAACAACTTTAGTATCTTTTTCAGCTGGTAATGGAAAAATTCCTTTATTTATTTTAGAAGAAGTCCAATCTTGAACTATTTCATCTTCACTTCTATTGTCTTTCTTTTCAACAATTTCATTATCATTTTTGATATCTTCAAATGCACTTAAATCAAAATGAATATCTTCTTCATCTAAAATTGAGTCTTTCGTATTTACACTTTCTATTTCACTTAATAATTTCTCAATATCACTATTACTAACACTAGCAATATTAGTTTTTAAATTATTTTCATCTTCTTTATCTTCACTTATTTCTTCTGTCTGGAATTTAATATCTTCTTTTAATTCTTCAGTTTGAGATAATAACTCTTCAATTTCTTGAGTATTAACTTTTGCACTTTCCATAATCTCTTCTGAATTACCATCATCTTCAATATCAAGACCATTCATTAAAGCTTCAATTTCTTCTTGGCTCATACTCATGATAATACCTTATATTATTTTTTTAATACCCCATCAAGCTTCTCTTTTAAAACTTCAGCATTAAAAGGCTTAACTATATAATTATTAACACCGGCTTTTAGTGCAATAATAACTTCACCTTTTCCACCTTCGGTTGTAATCATGATTATAGGTGTTTTTTGATGCATACCCTCACTTCGAACTTTTTTAACAAGTTCCAAACCATTCATATTAGGCATATTCCAATCCGTCAATATAACATCATAACGACTTTCACTAAGTAGTTTCCAAGCTTTTACACCATCTTCAGCTTCATCAAAACTATCTTTCGTAAATCCTAATTGCATAACCACATTTCCAATGATTCTTCTCATCGTAGAGCTATCATCAACTATTAGAATTCTCATTAACTATCCCTTTATTTTATAAATATTTTCAATTATAATGCATTATATATAATTTGTTTTAAATTTATACTTAATGCATACAAAAAATAATTACTTAATTTTATCTGTATTTAATTATTCTTAAAATATAATAAATATATGTAATCTTAAAGGATATACCGTGATTAGAGGACTTTACACAGCAGCGACTGGTATGAACTCAATGCAACATCAAATTGATGTAACATCAAATAATATAGCCAATGTTAATACAACCGGATTCAAACAAGATAGAGCAGAATTTCAAGACTTAATGTATGAGTCATTAAATTACACAGCTGGAAAAACAACTCAAACAACTATAAATCCCACTGGAATCGATGTTGGATTAGGAGTTAGAGTTTCAGGAGTTCAAAAAAACTTTTCTGAAGGTGATTTAAAATTAACATCAAACACACTAGATTTAGCAATTAAAGGTAAAGGTTTTTTCCAAATTACTCTTCCTAGTGGAGAAACTACTTACTCAAGAAATGGTGCTTTTAAACTAAATGGAGAAGGTGCTATTGTGAATGGAAGTGGTTATGCGCTTACTCCTGAAATTGTTGTTCCTGATAATGTAACAAAACTTACAATTGGAACAGATGGAATTGTAACAGCAACAGACCCTCAAACAGGTGATATTGTTAATTTAGGACAAATAACGATTGCAGATTTTATAAATCCAGCTGGTCTTACGCCATTAGGAGATTCATTATTTATGAAAAGTGCTGCTTCTGGTGATGTGTTAGAAGGTAATCCAACAGAAGCACAATTTGGAGCAATTCAGCAAGGGATGATTGAATTATCTAACGTAAAATTGGTTAATGAAATGGTTGATTTAATTACAGCGCAACGTGCTTATGAAGCAAATTCAAAAGCAATTACAACAACAGATAGTATGCTCGATACTGTTAATAGACTAAAAAGCTAAAGTAAATAAATAAAATTTATGAAATTAGAAGAATTAAAAAAACTTCGTGAAGAAAAGTTCTTAGCGCATAAAAAAAAGAAAAGAGAGTATTATTTAAATAAAAAAGAAGTTAAAAAAATTTATGATTACGATGAAGAGCTTAATAATCAAAATTTTGCATCTAAAATAAAAGAAATTATAAAAGCTCAAAAAAATTATTTAGATAATAGAAAAGATATAATTATATCAAAGTTAAATGATTATAAAAATAAGAAAAAAGAGTATTACGAGCTAAATAAAGAAAAAAGGCTTGAATATGATAAAGAATATAGGGAAAAGAAAAAAGAAGAACTTAAAGAGTATAGAAAAGAATATTATAAAAAATTAAAAGAAAATAAAAGTTTAAAAGAGTAAATAATGGCAGATGATTATAAACAACCAGATCCCAATGATATAAATTATACTACAAATACTTATGATAGTTCAAATGATAGTGAAGATAACTCAAATGAAGAGGTTGAAGAGAATAAAGAACCTCTAGTAGAAGTAAAAGAAGAATTTATAAAACCTAAAAAAAACATTCTTCATAAAATATTATTCGGTATTGTTGCTTTCTTACTTTTACTTTTAATAATTGGAACTATTCTATATTTTACTGGTTTTTTTGATCCGGAAGAAGTAAAAAAAGTTGAAGCACCTGTTGTAGCACAAAATGTAGAAAAAGTTGAAGTTCCTGAAAATAATTATAAATTTGACATAAAAGATATTAACTCAAAAAAACTAAATGAACAATTAGCCTCTTTAACTAGTAAAAATTTAAATGATGAAAAGATAGAAGAATTAGAAAAAAAAGAGAATGAAAAAAGATTAATAAATGAGCAAAAAAGAAAAGAGGATGAGTTATTAAAAAAACAAGAAGATGAATTAACAAATCAAAAAACACAATTAGAACAAAAAAAATTAGAACTTGAAAGAGAAAAGATTCAACTTGAAACAATGAAACAACAATCTCTACAGTTAAAAGAAGAATTACATCTTAACAAAAATAAAAGTACAGAAACAACATCTAATCTAGATTCTGAAAAACAAAAAGTTATTGAAACAATAAATAGCATAACTCCAAAAAAAGCATTAGAAGAAAAAGAGCTAGTAAATAATCAGGAAAACACTAAAAAAGATAATGGTTTTTTATTATTTATAAATGTAGCAAAAATAAAAGATGTTTTATACAAAAAATATCTCGATAAGATTGCTGCTGTAAGTCCAAATATAAAATTATGTAGAGATGATAAAAATAGAATAGAAATATATTATGGTCCATTTGATAATAATGAAGAAAGAACTAAGTTATTAAATAAATTATTCGAAAACAAGTTTAATGAAGCATATGAATTAGAGTTTACGCAAGAAGAATTTGATAAAAGATGTAACTATTAATTTTAAGAGTTTTCTAAAATAATTAGTGAATCTTTTACTTGAATTTTTTTATCATTAATATTTACGTTTAAAATGTATTTATCAAACATATGAGGTATTAAAAACACTTTTGGATGACCTTTTTCAACAAGCTCATCAGAAGTTTGGATTTCAAGATAATCATTTAATGGATACCTTTGTATCTCTTTAACTTGACCTAATAACAGATTATTTTCAAATACACTACAAGAAATTAAATCAAACCAAAAAAATTCGTTCTTTTTTAATTTACAACTCTCTTTTGTTTGCTCAAATGTAGAATAAAGTTCTTGATTAGTTAGTTTTTTAGAAGTTTCGAGATCATCAAAATTTTCAAATTTTATTAGTTCTCGAGAAGTATTATATTCAGCTACTTTTAGTTCTAATTTCTTATTAGTCTTAAAAACAGCACCTTTTTTAAACTGTTCAGGAAAATCTGTATCCATAAAAAGTCTTAAATGACCTTGTAATCCAACAGCTTTCCCCAACTTAGCTACAAATATATCATTACTATTCATAGACAACTATTTCACCACTACTTGTATTTTATAAGAAATACCATCTTTTGCTTTACAACCATTTGCCATAGTTTTTAAAGCATTAATCATATTTCCATTTTTACCAATAAGTTTGCCAATATCAACACTGTTTACACTAATAATAATTTCAGCAAAATTATCATCAATTAATTCTTTTGTAATACTAACATCCTCAGGAACACTTACAATTAGTTTTGCATAGTTTTCTATAAATTTAATTATCATATTATTTCTATATTAATTATTTAGAAGCTAATTTTTTAACTTTTTCTGATGGTTTAGCACCAACACTTAGCCAATAGTTATATCTTTCTTCATCAATTTTTAATACTTTTGGCTCAACAACTGGGTTGAAATAACCAATTGATTCAATCCAACCTGAATCTCTTCTTTTTCTTGAGTCTGTTACAACGATTCTATAAAATGGTTTTTTGTTTCTTCCCATTCTTGTTAATCTAATTACTGTCATGTTTTCTTTCCTTTTTTAAATTATAGTATTGAATTCTGAACTCCAAAACAGAAGTTAAAAGTTCACAGCTCAACACTATTTATTTTTTTATCTAGGGATTTTTGGCATCCCATTTGGTCCCATTTGAGACAACATATTTTGTAAACCTTTCATTCCACCTTTGCTAGAAAGTTGTTTTGCCATTTTCGAAGCATTTTTAAATTGCTTCAAAATTTTATTTATTTGAACTTCTGAAAGCCCAGAACCCACAGCAATTCTTTTCTTTCTGCTTGGATTCATTAAATCTGGGTTTTCTCTTTCTTTCAAAGTCATAGAACCAATAAGTGCTTTTATTCTTTTAATTTCACTAGAGTTTTCAAAATCCATATCTTTTAATGGTCCAGCTACTTGAGAAAGACCTGGAATCATTCCAATAATAGATTTCATAGAACCTAATTTACTCATCATTGAAAGCTGATCTAAAAAGTCGTTAAAATTAAACTCACCTTTTTTAATCTTTTTACTAACTTCCTTTGCTTTTTTCTCATCAATAATTGCAGATGTTTTTTCAGCAAGTCCTTCCATATCCCCAAGACCTAATAATCTTGAAACAATTCTATCTGGAATAAATACTTCTAAATCTGGCATTTTTTCACCAGTTCCAATAAATCTTAATGGAACTTCTACTTGATTAGCAATAGAAAGTGCAACTCCACCCTTTGTATCACCATCATATTTTGATAAAATAACTCCATCAATTCCTATTTTTTCTTTAAAAGTTGTTGCTGTTTTAGTTGCATCATGACCTGTTAATGCATCTGCCACATAAAAGATTTCATTAGGATTAATCGCGTCTTTTACATTTTTTAATTGAAGCATTAACTCTTCATCAATTGCAAGTCGTCCAGCTGTATCTATTAATAAAACATCATAATGCTCTTTTATAGCTTTCTCTTTTGCTGCAAGTGCAATTTTTATTGGATCTTTCTCAATATCATCAAAATAAATATCAACTTCAATCTGAGCTGCAATTTGTTTTAATTGCTCAACGGCCGCAAGTCTTTGTAAGTCACAAGCTGCTACTAAAACTTTTTTCTTTCTAATTTTTAAATAGTTTGCTAATTTCCCAGTTGTAGTTGTTTTTCCAGAACCTTGTAGTCCTGTCATTAAAATTGTTGTAGGAGGTGTATTTGAGAAAACAAAACCTTGATTTCCAGGAACTGTTAAAAGATTTGTTAATTCGCTTTTCATTGCTCTTAAAAAAGAGTCTTGTCCAATACCTGCATTTTTTGTTTGTAATTCAATTGCTGCCATTAATTCTTTTGTAGTTTTATGGTGTACATCTGCTTTTAATAAAGCTTTTTTTAGTTCTGCTGTTGCTTTTGTTAAAGCTGCAACATCATCTTGATGTCTTATTTTGTTAACTGCATTTCGAATTGAGCCGGTTATTGAATCAAACAAAGTAAATCTCCACAATTTTTAAATTGCAAGATTATACTTTAGAAATACTTTGATTTAGTTTAAGTAAAAATCTACTTTAAGTATATTTTTATTTTTATTTTTATTAAAAATCCCTAAAAATAAGCATTTTTATATAATCAAACCTTAATTATGAATTAAAGTCATACACTCTAAATTCTTTTGGTTCAGGTGATTCAAAAACATAATGAAAGATTTTAGTAACTTTAGAATGTAATAAAACTCTATTTATATTAGATGCCGTTCTTCCATAAATTGCATCGCCAATTATTGGTAATCCAACAGAATTTAAATGAACTCTAATTTGATGAGTTCTTCCTGATTCAATAACGACCTTTATTTTTGATTTATTTCCTTCAACCAATACTGGATAAACTGTACTTTTTGCAGGTTTTCCTCTTTTTAAATCGATTTTAGATTTTGCCATTCCTCTATCTTTTGTTGTTAATATTGGTTTATCAATTTCTATTTCATCAACAACTTTACCCTCAACAATAGCTACATATTCTTTATAAACTCTATTTTGAGCAAACTCAGTAATTGCTTTTTTTTGAAAATCTTCATTTTTTGCAAACATCATAACACCACTTGTTTCTTTGTCAAGTCTGTTTAATAAAATTGCTCCTTCATATTTTTTAGCAACATCATCAGCTGTTAAAAATGCTGGCTTATCAACTACTAAAATATCTTTATCTTCAAATATTACTTTTATTTTTCCGATTTCTTTAATATTAAATTTTGTGTCAGTTCTAATTTCACCTCGTGCTATTAAAACTTTTTGTTCACCAACTTTTACAACACCTCTATCAATTAACTCTTTTGCTTTTGAGTTTGATATATTTTCTTGTTGTGCCAATACTTTGTATGCTTTATCATAAGTTACAGCCATTTGTTTATCTCCTTAATTATAGGTTCAATCGAACCTGCTTTTGTTAGAATTGGTTTTTCTAAATTTTTTATATTATTTAAATATTCACCTAATTCATCATTTTCTATTAAATAGTAATTTTTTATACAATCAAAAAGGGATTTTTGATTAAATATATTTTTACCACTTATAATTTTGCAGTTAAAAAAAGCAGGTTCAATCGGATTATGCCCACCTATTTTTTCAAATCCACCACCAAGAATAACCACATCTGATATTGCATAAATATCATTTAATATTCCCATTTTATCAACCAAAATTATATCAGAATCAAAACCATCTTTTACAGAATATCTTTGATATGAAATATTTTTGTCTTTTATAAATTCACGAATTTGTAAATCAATTTTATCAAATCTTTCTGGATGCCTTGGAACTATTATTAATTTTCCTTGCTCTTTTTTGTAAGCATTTAAAATTAATCTTTCCTCATTTTCATGGGTACTTGCTGCTGTTATTACAACTTGTTTTGGTTTTTCTAACTTTACATTTACTTTTGGTAATTGTGCTAGTTTTATATTTCCAATAACTTCCACATTAGAAGCACCAAGTTCTTCAAGTCTATGTTTATCATCTTCACTTTGTGCAAAAACTTTATCAATATTTTGAAATATTCTTTTATAAAAAAAAGAAAATCTTTTATATGATTTATAAGATTTATCTGAAATTCTTGCATTAATCAATAAAGTTTTTGCACCTTTTTTCTTTGCAAATAAAAAAAGCAAATACCAAAGTTCAGCTTCCATAACAACTAAAATTTTTTGTTTATTTACCCAAAAAGGTAAAAATATTTCAAAAGGTAAATATCTAACATTTGGAGAGATTCTTTTCGCTTCTTCAAATCCAGTATTTGTTATAACTGAAATATTTGCATTTTCTAAATAATTATCAATCAAAGGTTTAATAGCTTTTGTTTCACCCATTGAACATGAATGAAACCAAATGCCATTTTCTTTAAATGATGAATTATCTTTTAAAAAAAATTTTGCTGGAATTGATTGTCTATACTTAGAGTTTCGTGACTTAAATATCAAATAAGGAATCGCAAGTATATAAATAAAACTTAATACTAAGTAATAAAATATACTAAAAGGGCTCAAGATTAAGCCTCTTCTATTTCGTCTTCTTTATAAAGGATTCTTCCACAATGTGGACAATTAACAATTTCTTCTGCTTTAATAACTTCTGCATAAGTTTTATCATTAATTTTCATATAACATCCATAACATGCTTGTTTTTTTACAGGAACAACAGCTGAGTCTTTTGCCCATCTTTTGATTTTTTCATAAAAAGTTAAAATTTTATTATCAAATTTCTCTAATAATTCACTTCTTTCTTGATATACAACATTTCTTTCTTTGCTTATTTCTTCAATTGTAGTATCAACTGCAACTTGGATTTCTTTAATATCTTCTTCTTCAACAGCTAATTTTTCTTGTAACTCTTTTAAAGTCACTTCTTTATTTTTTGTAAGATTATCTAATCTATCAATTTCTTCATTAGCAAATGAAATTTGCTCTTTTGCAATTTCTTCTTCTAATTGTAAAGCTTTTAGCTCTTTTTCATTATTAACATCTTTATTTTTTTTAGCGATGTTTTCTAACTTAGTTTTTAATTCTGCTAAGTGAATATTATTTTTTGTTCTTTTTGATTTTACATCATCTATTTCTAAATAAATAGAATTAATTGATGCTTTGATTGATGCTGCTGTTTCAACAAATGTTGCTAATTTTGCTTTTTCATTCTCAATCTTTGGCTCAAACATACTAATTGCTGTATCAAATTTTGATAATTTGATTAAATCCTGTAAATACTTATTCAACCGTTTCTCCTTCTATAAAAAACTCAAATGGATTTTTTGAAGCTGTTATTATAGCTTTTAATTTATTTTTTTTCAAATATTCTGAAAGAAGTCCCTCTAACAAGGTGTTGAAGTATCTTTCACTCTCATAGTGTCTTATATCAATAAGTGATAAACCTCTAGCTTTTGCTTCCATTGCATCGTGATATTTTATATCACCTGTCAAAAAACAATCAGCCTTAATTTCATCAATTAAAGACATTCCTGAACCCGTAACAATTGCTATTTTCTTAATAAAATCATTACATCTAACTGTATTTGTAGTTTTTAAATCTAATTTTGAAGATACATATTTTACTAAATCATTAAAACTCATATTTACATCACAATAAGAGATAAACTCTTTTGAATTTTCTATTTTAAAGCCAAGAATCTCTTCAGCAACATATCTATTTAAATGGGTTTTATCAATATTTGTATGCATTGAAATTAAAGAAATATCCTTTTTGATTAATTCTTTTAATAATTTTGTACTGTAAGTATCAAAATTTACTCTTTTTAAACCTGAAAAAATCAAAGGATGATGGGTAATGATTAAAGAGTTTTTTTCAACTTTTGATAGTAGTTCTTCATCTAAATCAATACTAATATAAATATTATTTATTTCATCTTCAAAAGAACCAACAAGAAGTCCAGCATTATCCCATTTTTCTTGAAGTTCAAAGGGTGATATTTCATTTAAAACATCATAGATTTCTTGTAGTTTCAAATTTTTCTCTTAAACAAATAATTCAGGATGTTTTACTTTTAGCTCTTCTAATGCTTTTAATGAAGCAGGACTTCCAATTCTTGCTAATCTAGCAGGTTCTTGCTCTTTGTATAACAGTGCACATCCTTGAGCCAATTCTCGCACTTTTAGAATATAGTTTTGTCGCTCCGTTACAGAAATTGCTTTTCTTGCATCCAAAGTATTAAAAGCATGACTTGCAATCATACATTGATCATATGCAGGAAGAGGAAGAGCTGCTGCTAAACAAGATTTACACTCAGCAAAAGCATCATCAAAATGTTTAAATAACATTTCAGTATTTGCCACTTCAAAATTATAAGTAGAAAATTCATATTCGCTTTCTTTATGAACATCTCCATAAGTTGTTTTACCAAAATTATTTTCATTCCATACAATGTCATAAACAGAATCAACCCCTTGTAAATACATAGCAAGTCTTTCTGTTCCATAAGTTATTTCAACAGCAACAGGATCACAAGGAAGTCCTCCAACTTGTTGGAAATATGTAAATTGTGTAACTTCCATACCATCAAGCCAAACTTCCCATCCTAATCCCCAAGCTCCTAAAGTTGGAGATTCCCAATTATCTTCTACAAACCTAATATCATGTCTTGAAATATCTAAACCTAAAAATTCTAAAGATTGTAAATATAAATCCTGGATGTTATCTGGACTTGGTTTTATTAACACTTGAAATTGATAATAAGCACCTAATCTATTTGGATTTTCTCCATATCTTCCATCAGTTGGTCTTCTACTTGGTGCCACATAAGCTGTACTCCAAGGAGTTGAATCTAAACTTCTTAAAAGTGTTGCGGGATGAAAAGTCCCAGCCCCTGCTGGAATATCATAAGGCTGAACAATATTACAACCTTGTTTTGCCCAAAATTCTTGTAATTTTAATAGAATTTGCGAAAATGTAACCATTTATTTAATTCCTAACTCTTTATTTATTTTATCTTTATCAAAACCACAAATCCATACATTGCCTATTAGAACAACAGGTGCTCCTGTACATTTGTGCTTTTGACAATCTTTTAATGCTTCTTTATTTTTTGATAAATCTATGAGATTATATTTTATCTTTTTAGTTTTTAAGTAAGTACTAGCCTCTTTGCACCATTTACAATTTGGTAAAGTAAATAGTGCAACAGGTTTCATTATAAAATTACTTCTATTTCTTTTGAATCTGTTTCAACAGCTTTTGCTTTAACGATTCTATCTTCTTTTAATTTTATTGATAATTCTTTATCTGTAATTGCTAAAATTTGCATTGCTAAGTATGCTGCATTAATTGCTCCTGATTTTCCAAGTGCAACGGTAGCAACTGGCATTCCTGCTGGCATTTGAACAGTTGAAAGCATAGCATCCATACCATCCATTGCACCACCTTTCATAGGAACCCCAATAATTGGTTTAGTTGTAGTTGCAGCTAATGCACCAGCTAAATGTGCAGCCATTCCTGCAGCTGCAATAAATACAACAGCACCTTTTTCTTCAGCTTCTTTTACATAATCTTTAGTTCTTTCTGGACTTCTGTGAGCAGAAGAAATAATCATTTCATATTTTACATTAAATTTTTCAAACGTATCAGAACAATTTTTCATAATTTCATAGTCAGATTTACTACCCATAATGATAGATACAAAATTCATTATTAACCCTTTTTATATTTTTTTAAGCCTGAATTATATCAAAAAGTATCTAATAGTTTTATAATCCTATTTACTTTTAATTTATTCCAAGATTCAAATTTATTTATAATTAAACTATCATTTTCATAAATAAATTTTGACAAATTCTTAGATTTATCTTTTATTAAAATTGCTTTTGTATATTTAAAATATTTAATTTTTTTTAAATAATTCTCATCAGTAAAAATAGTAATCGTAGGTATCATAAAAGCATCACTTATATGATATGTTGAAGTATCTACTGTAATAATTTTATCCATAGATGAAATAATATACATAAAATCGTTTAAATTTTTCGACTCTTTTGTTAAGTCAATAAATCTATCATCTTTAATTTTTAAATCTATTAAAAGTGTTGAAACAATCATATAATCATCCGCTTTTAATAAAAGCTCCTTCAGAATATCAACTGCAATAGTTTGAGGAATTGATTTGTTTATATTTGCAGAATATGGGTGAAATAATAGTAATTTACCTTTTAATTTTGCTTCATTAATTTTATCTCTTAAAATATCTTGAACTTTATAACCTGAAAGATTTAATTGGTTATATTTTTGGTTATCTGAAATTTTTTCATAATCAATTCCAAATCTAAAAAGCCAAGCATCAACATAGTTTAAAAAATCTAATCCTAAAAAATTTATTGACAAACTATTATCAATAAAATAATCATATTCACATAATTTTTTTACAGTTATGCTTAATGGCAAAACATTATTTATATACTCTTGAGTCTGATATATTTGTTTTTCTCTTGTATAATAACTATTATTTGAAGCATTTAGATAAACATCAAATTTAAGATTCTTATAAAAAAAATTTAATTTTTCATGCAATAATCTTAAAGCAGTACATGACGATACTATTTGACTTATACTAACCCCAACACCACCAATAATTGCTATAGTAATTTCATCTTTTTTTATATTTTTTAATTGTTTATAAATATCTACTTTTTTTATATTTTGACAAGTACTATTACTAGAATTTTCTTTATTATTATATTCATCTACATTTGTAATTCCTAATTCAATAGGAAAATTTGCTAAAGTTCTTACTTTCTCTTCATTAAAAACTTTAGCAAAATACTTCTCTTTGTCTACTTTACTAAATATTTCTCTTAAATCTTTAAAATCATCATAGGTACTAATATATAAAGTTTCATTTTCTAAATTTGATGGTTCTTTAAATTTAAAATAATTAACCATTGTTCCATCAGTAGTTTTTATATTTATATTTTGCGTAACTCTAAAAAATATCATCAATATTATCTATTGTTATTCAACAATAGTTCCATCAACATTTTCAATTCTAAACATTGTTAAATAAGGAAGTATTCCTGGAAGTTTAATTTTATTAACATTTCCACTATGAACTGATTCTAACTCTTTGTTTGTTTCAGTTAATATTTTTTTGAAATTAATATAATAAATTCCATCTTTTTTGAAAATTTTTCCAATTTCATTTTCACACTCTACTAACTCTTCACCCATTGGAGTAAATATTTCAATATCTTCATTTGGATAAACTTTATATTTGCATAAAAAATGTTCTTCATCTTGCGTTACAAGTCCTGTAACTTCATAAGAACCTTTGCTTAAAGCATAGTCATGATTTTGTGAATCTGTTTTTTCAAATGGTCTATGAATTAAATAAGCATCTGTAAAACCTCTATTTTTTGTTGTATAAAGTTCTCTTTGATATTTAGATGCTTCAAATTTACCATCATAATAATCATCTATTGCATTTCTATAAGCTTTTGCTGTAACTGCTGCATAATATGGTGACTTTGTTCTTCCTTCAATTTTAAGAGAATCAACAGCCCCTGAATCTAAAATTTCTTTTATATGTGAAGCTAAATTCATATCTTTTGAATTAAAAATATAAGTTCCAACACCTGGTTCTTCTTCTAATCTAAATAAAGTACTATGATCTTCATTTGCAGCATATAAAGTATATTCAAATCTGCAATCATTTGCACAACTTCCTCTATTTGGAACTCTTCCCATTTGAACAGCCGACACTAAACAACGTCCAGAATAAGCAAAACACATTGAACCATGAACGAAAATCTCAATTTCCATGTCAGGTAAATGTTTTTTGATTTCAACAACATCTTTTAATGAAATTTCTCTTGCAACTACAATTCTTTTTACTCCCATATCCCAAAAAACTTGAGCATCAAGGTAGTTTAAAACATTTGCTTGAGTTGAAAGATGAATATCAATTTGAGGTGCAATTTCACGACATAATTTTACTACTCCAGGAGCTGCCACAATAAAACCATCAGGTTCAAGTGCCGCCATTGTTGCAATATGTTTTTTTAATAACTCAATTTGAGAATTAAAAGGAAATCCATTTATTGTGGCATATACCTTTTTACCTCTTGCGTGAGCATAATCAATTCCTTCTTTAAATGTCTCAAAAGTGAACTCTTTTCCAGCTCTAATTCTTAAGCTAAAGTGACTAACTCCTGCATATACAGCATCTGCGCCATATTTAATAGCTATTTTTAATTTTTCTAAATTTCCAGCAGGTGATAATAACTCTACTTTTTTATTATTCATATAATTCCTTTAAACACTTTATATTATTATTTTCTTTTTTGATTGGCATTATATCTATTTTTAAATAAATATAAAAGAGGATAGTTTTACTCTTCTTTTAGGTAGTTTTTATTTTAGGAAAGCTTAAAAGCTTTCCCATTCCTCATCTTCTTTTTTTATTTGTGAGATTATTTGTTTACTTGCTGAAGTAGAAGTGCTTTCATGCTTGTGTTGAACAAAACTTTTTGGAGTTTCAGTTTTTACTGTTGATTGAATTTTAATTGAAGTATTTAGCTCAGAAATACTCTTTTTATCAGCATTATCTTTTTTTATTTGATCCAAACATTTAAATACTTTTGCAGTTGAATCATCTAATGTTTGAGACAAAGTATTTAAAATATCTTTGTTTGATATATCTTTACAATCTTCATTTATATACTCTTGAACGCTATTATGAACCACATCATGATTTAATTTTAATACTTTCCAATTTTCTGTTTTTGTAAATACTTTTCCTAAATTTTCTTCTTCTACTAACCATTTTCCTAAATCACATTCTGTTGGTTTGCTAACCGTCCACACAACTTTTGTTTTACCAATTTTTTCAAAATTAGTTAATTTAAACCGAATATGGTCATTTTTTAATTTAGAAATTTTAAATACTAAATCAATATCTTCTATCTCTTCTTTCGATGCCTCTTTAAATTTAGCTCTATCTGCAATTTTTAATAAATTTTCTGATAATTTTGTAACTTCATTTGCCAATTCGCTAATAATTGTTGCAGAATTTGCATTAACTTGAGTAGCTTGATCAAGTTTATTAATTGTATCATTTATTTGGATAATTCCTTTTTCTTCTTCTTTACTACCTTGTGAAACATCTTCTATTAAACTTATTGTTTCGTTGACTTTAGCGTTTAAAGTTGCATATCCACCAATCATTTCATTAGCAATTGATTTTCCTTCATTTGCTTTTGATGTTGCAATTTGAACAATATTTTTAATCTCTTTTGCAGCATCGGCACTTCTATTTGCAAGATTTCGCACTTCTGCTGCAACAACTGCAAATCCTTTTCCTGCTTCTCCTGCTGTCGCTGCTTCAACGGCTGCATTTAATGAAAGAATATTTGTTTGAAATGCTATTTGATCAATCACTGTAATTGCATCATTTATTGATCTAACTTGATTGTCTATATCATCCATTGCTTTCGTAGTTCTAGAAGCTAAGATTTCACCCTCTTTTGAAGAAGCTTGAAGTTGTGTCGCTAAAGATGACATTTGATGAACTTTTTGTACACTTGATTTAACAATTGAAGTTATCTCTTCTACTGCTGCTGCTGTTTCTTCTAAAGATGCTGCTTGTTCGTTTGCTGATGCAGACAATTTATTTGCAGCATTAGATAATATATTTGTATCATCATTTAATTTTCTACCACTTGTAATAATCATTGATAAAAATTCTGAAACAGTAACCCCAATTAACTGAGTACTTGCAGCTAATGAAGATATAATTCCATTAACTTTTGATGTTTCAATTTTCGAATTAGTAACATTAAAATTTGAATTTCCATATTCAATTAAAACATTATTTAAATTTACTAGATTTTCATTCGTTCTATCAATCATTGAATTAATAGAGTCTCTTAATTTTCTAATTTGTGGATTTGAAGATGTTTTTTCAATTTTATATACATAAAATCCATTAATTACTTTTTCTATAACTTCATCAACATTTTCAATTACTCTTGAATCCTCATCATAACCAACTTTTAATTTATGGATATATCCATTGAAACTATCAACTAATTTACCAATTTCATCGTTTGATTTTTTTTCAATACTATCAGCTTTATTTGTTCCTTCACTTATATCAATAATTGCATTATTTAAATTTTCTAAAGGTCTTATAATTGCTTGTTTTATAAAATAATTATAAACTAAATAAACGATAATAATTGCGATTAACGAGAAAATTAAAATACTAACTATAATTTTAGAAATCTCTTCGTTAATATTTGTTTCCATTAACGCAACTTCATTTTCTATATCATCAACATAAGCGCCCGTTCCAATTATCCAATCCCATGGTTCAAATTTTTGAACATAAGAGAATTTTTCTTTTGGATCATTTTTCTTTTCTGGTTTATCCCACCAATATTTAACTAATCCACCAGCTTTATTTTCATTTGAAATTTTTGCCATTTCAACAAATAACTTTTTACCTTTAGCATCTACATTTGCAGATAAATCTTTTCCATCTAAATGCTTACTAACAGGATGCATAATCATTTTTGGAGTTGAATCATTTATCCAAAAATAGTCATTATTTGCATATCTCATTTCACTTATTGTTTTTAAAGCTTCTGCTTGCATTTTTGAAGTTACATCTTCAACATATTCACCTGTACCAATAACCCAATTATATGGTTTAAATAATTTTACAAATGATACTTTTAATTGAGGTGCTTCAAATCCAGGTTTTGGCCAAACATAATCAACAAAACCTTCTCCATTAGCTTTTGCAACTGTTGCAAATTCTTTAAATATTTGTTTTCCACCTTTATCTTTATATTCAACTAGGTTTTTCCCATTTAATTCAGGTTTAATAGGATGGATAATCATAACAGATTCTGTATCATTTATCCAAAAATATCCTGTATTTCCATATCTTGTTGAATCAACAATTGATTTTAATCTATTTTTTAATGCCTCTTCTGATAAAGAACCTTTTGATTTCTCATATTCAGCTTCTAAAATAGAGAAAAGAAAATTTGTTTGATTTTTTAATTGCTCTTGAACTTCCACTTTAATTTTATCTATTGAAGTTCTATTGTGATAAGCTTCCACTGTTTTAACAGCTAAAGATACATAATTTTTAAGTTCTAGCTCTTTTTTTATATAAGCTTCATTTTTGAAATTTTCAATATTTTTAGCCGAAAAACTTTTAATTGAATAAATAGAATCAACGGCAATTGCAACTGATACAATTATAATAGTAATCAAAGAAAGAAGTAAAATCTTACCTTTAATAGATATCTCTTTGAACATGATAATTCGCTCCTAAGCTTTATAAATTCTTATATAATATCCTTTGTAAGGCTAATTTGTCAAGTATTTACGATTTTAAAAGGTTCTTTGCAAAATCTAAAGCTTCAAGAGTTACTTTCTCACCACTTATCATTCTTGCAATTTCATTAATTCTTTCTTTA